>JAITGU010000027.1 GCA_031280375.1 Candidatus Methanovirga procula
GGGGTGTGAATAATCGACACCTTTATATGCTATTATCACATTAGTTAATTATGTGAGTTTCATAATTTATAAATCTTATCAAAATATGCTATTTTTTATAGGTTAATAGAAACTCTCATATGACTATTAAATTTTTTCTAATTTTTAAGCCTGTCCAACAATACAGGTTTATAAAAAATGAGTTGCTCTATTTTAGAATTCTTTGTTGAACAGTGTTTAAATAAATGCTAAATAAGTGAGGTGATAAATGATGGAATTTAGTGCTATATTCGCCATATCGTCTTCAATGCCCATGTATTTTTTTACTGTGATTCAGATATATCATATTTTGCAAGATAAGAAAACAGATATCCAAATAATTTTTGCCATAGGATATGTTACAAATTGTCTACTCTGGCTTTTGTATGGTTTAGACTGTCGTAATTTTGTAATTATTATTCCAAATATAATTGGAACAACTATTTCCAGCTGTTTACTATTATTTACTATTAAATATGGTTCTAATACAACTGGAGAACAAGATACTCACGGGGATATTCGTGGAATTCCTTTTTGTGGTAATGATAATGATTAAAAAATAGGTTATGATTACACTCAAATATTGAGAAGATTAAAAAAAAAATTTGTATTGTTAACTAAAAATCCCAGATGATCATAATCGATAAAGCTGCTGATGAAATATTTAAAAGGATTTTATAATCAAAGATTTAACACTATTTCCAGTATATCTCCTCAAGAATTTTACAAATTTCATTAAGGAAAAATTCACAGCCATGAGGTAATTCACTCAACTCTATTTCAATTTTTCGTCTTCAATCACATCCCATTTAAGAAAATTTCCTTTTTCTCCTATTCTTTCCAAAATTTCTTTTGGAACGGTAGTTTTATTATTCTTAATAATAGATTCAGTTGCATTGACTTTTCTCCATCAGGATGACTAAGTCTTTATTCTTAAGTTATTGACAAATCTGTTTTGTAATATATTGAATTGTATATTTATTTTTAGATGTTTAATTATAGTCCTTGACATAATTTTTTTAAGTAATGGACTTTTTAAATAAATATAATATTGTTTTATTTTAAGTTTTATTTAATTAAATAGTGTATTTATTGATATAATGAATTTTATATTCATATATAAAAATATAAAATAATTTTAATAATAAATACCAAATCAATATTATAATTACATTTAAACTATAAGTATATAATAAAGACTTATTTAGCTACATTGAATAAATAAGTTTATATAACTTAATTATAATAACAAAGTAATAAGGTATTTATAGATTAATATATATTATATAATAATCAAAAACATTTTTAATTATTATAATGTATTAATAAAATAATGTTATAATATAATCAATAATAGTTTTTAAATTAAAATATGAATTAACAATTAAACTAACTACTCTTTGAATTAACTGTTAAATAATGCTTTAAATTAAAAATGCTTTAAAATTGGGAAATAGCTGCGGAGATGAATGAATGTTTTTAGGCAGATTTTATTATGGTATACTTTTTTTCTTTGTATTAATAAAAGAAATTATAAAGTCAACTATTGATACATCTAAAAGATCTATTACTGGAAATATTGATCCATACATTATAAATATAAAAACTATTCTTAAAAGGCCTGTTTCACAAACTATTCTGGCAAATACAATAACTTTAACTCCAGGCACATTAACTATAGATTTAGATAGCGAAAATTCAGTCTTGAAGGTCGCTGTCATATCTCCAAGAGAAAATAAAGATATTATTCCTCTTGAAAAATATATTGAAAAGATGTTAGAGTAAAGTGATTAAAATGGAGATATTACTAATTTCACAATATGTTCTAATGGTATCATTAGTTATATTCCTATTGGTGGCTATTAAAATAACAACCAATAAAACAATAGCTATGGGATTGATTGGAAGTGCTACATTCTCACTTGGAATAGCTATTTTGCTTTTAGTGTACGGTAATCTACATAACATTGAGTTTTGTAAAGATATCGCCCTTGCATTACTCATTCTTGGTGTTGTAGGCACTATTGCTTTTTCAATTGTATTAAGGAGAGAAAAACATGATTAATACAATTTTTGAGGTATTTCAATCTTTGTGTTTGATTATATCTTCTGTACTGATTATAATGGCCTCTATTGGAATATTAAGACTTAAAAATGATATGGATAAGGTTATTTATGCGAGATTACATTTTTTAGGTGTTGTGGATATTGCTGGAGTTTTAGCAATGATTGGACTAAATCAACCTTTATTAGCTGGAATTTATTTTATTCTTGCCCCTATTGTTGGTCATGCAATGGCAAATGCCTATTATTATGGTGAGGATGAGGTTAAAGATGATTTTGTCCCTGAAAAAATACCTGAAATCGAGGATAAAGACGAAAAGATTGATAATAATGTTAAAAAAGAAGGGACTGAAAATAAGAAAAGAAGTGAAAATAATAGTTCTAAAAACAACAATATCTCACTTAACTCTAAATTTAAAGAAGAACATCTTGGTAATCAAGACGAACAATATTCTATTTCAAAATTAAATATCATAAATGAGGATAAATAATGATTGAATATATTGTAATGATAATTGGAGTTTTAGGTTCAATTCTTGCACTTGCACAAAGAGATTTACTTAAAGCATCTATTCTTACAGGAATAAGTGGAGGATGTGTAGCTATTCTTTTTCAGATTCTACTCGCTCCAGATGTTGCATTAACTCAAGCTATTGTTGGTGCAGCAATTGTTCCAGTATTTTTAGCTTTAGCAATTTACAAAACTCAAAGAGTTGGTAAAGATGATTGATGTCCAAACAGACCATGATGAAGCATTAGAATTATTAGAATTAAAAGGTTGGTAAAGATGATTGATGTCCAAACAGCTGCTTTATTATGTTCAGGATGTTTTATCCTTGTTGGATTATATGCTGCAATATTTCTTGATAATATAATCAAAAAGATCATTGGAATATCTTTTATTGAAGAAGGAGCCAACCTATTCTTAATTACATTGGCCTACAAACCAAATGGTGTAGTTCCTATTCTTTTACCAGATATGTCTCCTGATTGGTTCATAACAAATTCAGCTTATCCTCTACCCCAAGCTTTAGTTCTTACAAGTGTGGTTATTGGTGCAAGTACCTTAGCAGTTATATTGGCAATAACCATGGTTTTATACAAAAAACACGGTAGTTTAAGTGCCTCTAAGATATTAGGTGATAGCAATGAATGATTTAATTCCTTTAATGGTTGTTATCCCAATAATAGCTGCTATCCTTTTAAATGTTCTTCATGGAAAAAATTCCCTGGTTAAAATAGTTTCAGTCATAATAGCTATTTGTCTGCCTTTAATTCTTTTATTGTCTAACTATGGACTTCATTACTTTGGAGGACATTCTCCATTAATAGATAATGGAGACTTATTAAACTCATTCCCAAGTTTTATTTCAAACACTAACTTATCAAATCTTCACATTGGAATAACTTATTACTTTGGAGGTTTACAAAAGGTAATGCTATTTTTCTTATTCCTTTTAGGGTTTTTAGCTATTTTTACAACAATCAATGAAAGAAAAAGAAGTTCTGGTTCATATATGTTCCTAATATTTATGGGTTTAGGCTCTGTAACAGCTATGCTTCTATCAGATGATATTTTCCATATGTACATATTTTTTGAAATAGCTATTACTGCTCAAGTAGGGATAATACTAAGCTCAAGTGATGATCAGAAATATGAAACTGCTATGAAATACATGATCTTAGGTTCTATAGGTGGACCAATACTTCTTACAGGAATAGGATTCTTACTTGGTTTAGTTGGAAGTGTGAACATAACAGACATAAGTAACGCAGTTAAAAGTGGATTGATAGATCCATTTTCACCAGTATTTTTATTTTCATTTGGGTTAATTTTCTTTGGTTGGATTTATAGTGTAGGTTTGCCACCATTCCACACAATTAAATCTGCGATATACAGTAAGGCTACACCAAGTGGAAGTGCAATATTACAAGCATTGTCAGTTATTATATTTCTGAGTTTTGGACTTGCGATACTTAGAATTTACTCTCATCTTCCATTTGTTAATGGGTTTATAATATTCTTTTCATTATGTGGAATGATACTTTCAATTACAATGGCACTTGTAGAAACTGATTTAAGAAGAATAATTGGATTTTTGGCTGTTGGAGAACTCGGATATCTTGGTCTTGGTTTTGGTATTGGAACAAAGTTATCCATCACTGCTGCATTATTCCAGGGACTTAATGAACTAATAATAACAGCATTATTGTTTATAGGATTTGGAGCAATTTTGTATTTAACCAAAACATCGAATATTAATAAGTTAGGTGGTCTTATTGAAAACCATCCTAAAATAGCTATTATGGTTCTGATTGGAGGGTTTGCAATGGCTGGTGTTCCTCCTTTAAATGGGTTTCAAAGTAAGTTAATGCTAATTCAATCAGCTTTAAATGCTAATTTCCCTGAACTTGCTATAATTATGATATTAATTAGTATTGTCACATTTATGACATTTACAAAAATATTTCATGCAGTATATCTTAAACCGAAACCACAAGATCTAAAAATAGAAAAAACATTGGTGCCACGATCAGTCATATTCTCTATAGCTATTTTACTAATAATCTGCATTGTCTTAGGATTAATGCCTGATTTAGTTGTGAAAGACTTTAGTGTATTTGTTGGAGGTTTGATTTAGATGGATATTTACACAATGATTCATAATTCAGTTCAGAATTTTCAAAATAAACTAAAAAAAGATAAGATCACAAATGAAAATGTAAGTTCTTCAATAGCTGCTGAATTAACAATAATTTCAACAATACTAATCTCATCTATCCTTCTTAGGCACATAAATGTTATGCTAACTGTTTTAATAATTTTAGGTTTAGGATTATACTTAATTACTAATATGCCATTAATTAGCAAACTTAAAAAGGAGCAAGATGATTCTCTTAATAAGATGATGTTCTATGTGATTTTAACCCTTGGAATATTGGTTAGTGTTGTTTATTGGGGAGTGTTATAATGAAATTAGATAGAATACCAAAAAATTTATCAATGAACTTAAATAAAATATCAACAAACTCAAACAAAATATCAATGTACTTAAATAATTATTTGTGTTGGGGGAGCTTACTTTGGAAAACAATAGTATAAGAACTTTAATTTTATCGATATCAACTGCATTATTTGGAGTAAGTTTACTTAGTGCACTTTTCAAATTAGATAACTTTATAAATCCAGGTGTAAGCGAAATTTATAATGTATTAGGAATAAATATTGCTCCAAATATGGTCACATTAATTGTATTTGATTGGAGAGGTTATGACACTTTAGGTGAAGCATTGATATTAGTAAGCTCTGTAGTTGTAGTTTTATTGGTCTTTGGAAGAGGAGTATTAAAAGATTGACAAATATAAAATTAAATACTAAGATTAATTTTTAAAATGATAATTAAACTATATTAAATGAATAAATTAAATAAATAATTAATTAAATAAATAATTAAATAAAAAATTTTCAATAAATGTTATAAAAAATTAGTAAAACTATATTAAATTTAATTAAAAACCATTAATTATACTAACCAATGTATATTTGGATGTGATGAAATTGAGTACAATTTTAAAGATATTTGTATTTCCAGCAACATTTATAATCATATGTTTAGGTATTTTAACCATTCTTGGTGGACATATCACACCAGGAGGTGGATTTCAAGGTGGAGCAATGATAGCTGGTGGAATAATATTATGTATATTAGTTTATGGAGTAGAAAAGAGCCCAATACAACTTTCGCATAGTTTTATATCAAATATCGAGAGTGTAGGTGCATTAGGTTACATAACACTTGGTCTTGTTGGATTATTTGCCTCTGGATTCTTTTTATACAATGTAGGTACAGACTTTTATCATTTACTTCCAACAACTATGGTAAAGCTATTCCATTACCCTGATGTGACAAATGCTGGAATTGTACCTTATTTAAATATTTTCGTTGGTTTAAAGGTTTTTGTTGGATTAAGTGCAATTGTAATAGCGTTTTCTCAATTCAAAAGAACTGATGAAGATGATTCAAAAGAAGATAAATCTAATAAAAATTAATTTATTATATGATTCAAGGAATGAATTATTTTATAATAAATGGTTTAATACACTGTTTAATCAATGAATAGTTTATTATTAACATTGATTAATAAAAAAAATGATGATTATATAATAATAAAAAATTAATTTTAATAAATAACTAATTATTAATTATAACTAATTAAATATAAATAAATTTAATAATATAATGAAAATTTAGAAAAATAAATTACAAATTACCAAAAATCTTTGATTTTTGTAATTATTAAAAATCAGAGATTTTTAGACTTATAAAATAAAAAATTTTATAAATATGAAAATTTTTGATTTTCAGTAATCTTCGATTTTCAGCAATTAAAAAATAATTATTAGAGGATTCAGATGTTAAATTTAGGACCAATTATAGTAGGATTGATCATTGGTTTCATTATAGGATTAACTATAAAAGACAATCCAAATAATAATATAATATTTACCAGATCATCATTTATAGTCATATTAATTGTAGCTATTATAATATCATGGCAATTAGGAGCATTTCCTTATTATGATGATATTCCAATAGCAACTGGATTTATATTTGGAGCTGTTGGAATAATTGCTGGAAAAGAAATATCTAAATTATAGTCAGTGAAATTATATATCAAGAAATTTATTAATCAAGATATTTATAACTCTAATTAAAATATGGATTCTAATTAATAAGGTAAATTGTAACTAATAAGATAAATTTTAGAAAATTTATTATTTTAAAAGTTATTATTTAATACACGGTTTAACTAATGCAATCTTTAATGCAAGTTATTGGACTGAAAATTATGTTTTTATCAACGAATGAATGTGAAGGAATTGGAAAATGTGTTAAAAAATGTCCTACTGAGGCCATTCGATTAGTTAATGGAAAAGGATTTGGTTGTATTACCTGTGGGGCTTGTTTTGATATTTGTCCAAATAATGCCATATTTAAAAACAGATATGATGGTTATGTGATTGATAAAGCAAAATGTAATGGTTGTGGAATGTGCGAATTTTCGTGTCCAGTAAACAGTATTCATATTGAAAATGGGAAAACTAAAGGAATTTGTGCAAGATGCGGTGTTTGCAGTGAAGTGTGTCCAGAAAATGCAAGGATAGATGGATTTGAATTGCGTGAAGACAAGCAAAACAAATATCTGAATTCACTTAATATATCCAATATTCTGATTAATACTAATAACAATCATATATCTAAAACTCCAAATAAAAAAGAAATTGTAAGGAATTCTGTTGTCACTGAATTAGATAACTGTATTTACTGTGGAAGATGTGAACATTACTGTCCAACTAATGCAATTAATGTCAGGATTCATGGAAGAGAGGAATGTGTTAAATGTAGGATATGTAATGACATTTGTCCAGTAAATGCAATTGAGAAAGGGAGAATTGATCATAATAAATGTGTTTTATGTTTAAGTTGTTATAAAAATTGTCCTCAAGATGCAATCACAGTGGAAAATTTTGAAGTACATATCAATAAATCAGATAAAGAAACTGAAGGAACAATCGTATCCTGCCTTAGTTGTGGTTTATGTAGTGAAAATTGTGAAGATGGATCTTTAATAAAGATAGATGGAAAGATGAGACTTGATCCAAGTATTGCTAATGGTTCCTTTGAAAAAGCTATTGAGAATTGCCCTGTAAACACATTATCAAAGTCTTTTATTACTAAATTAGATGGATACTGTGTTTTATGTGGTAATTGTGTAAAGGCTTGTGATGTTCAGAAAGCCCGAAACTTTAAAAATGTGAAATGGGATGGTTCAGTTTCCAATGATTGTATAAGTTGTGGAACATGTGAAGAACTATGTCCAGAGAAGGCAATTACACTAAAAAGAAGTAAAGTTTTAGTTGATTTAGATAAATGTATTTTATGTGAGACCTGTGGAATAAACTGTCCAAAAGATGCTATTACAAAGTCAACAATGTTTAAGAAGATTATAGAAAACGGATTCAATCTAACTGATAATAGATTATGTATAAACTGTAAAATTTGTTGCAATATCTGCCCAGAAGATGCTATAATTGACGATAGAGATAAAATTAGTGTTGATTTAGATAAATGTATCTTCTGTGGAGCTTGTTATAATAATTGTCCAGCAAAAGCATTTATGTTTGAGAGAGAATTTATAGAAGAATGTTAATAAATAAGTTTTAATGATTAAATATTCTTATTTAAAAAATTAAAAATTTAAAGAGAGTTTATTAAATAAAAGAATTCTAAATAAAAGAATTAATTAAATAAAAGCTTATTAAGTAAGAATTCATTAAATAAATAATCAAATAAAGCTGTGCTTATAAATATAAAAGATGAATAAATGTAGATTAAATAAAAAAATAATTTATTTAACTAACTTTATTTAACTAACTTTATTTAATCAATTTATTTTGTTAAATAACATTACTAATGAATATATTTACTGAGTACAATCTACTAATTGAGTGTTTATATGAAAAATCTAATTAGAATAATCTTAGAAGGAGCTTATAGTAACTTCAAAAGAATATTTTTTAAATCTGGTAGACTAACAGATATGGAACTAAGAGCAGATATTTTAGGAGGAAATGTTAAACCAACTGATAAAGTTGCAAAGACAGCCTGTATTGGTTGTGGTGGATGTTCAAATGTTTGTCCTACCAATGCCATCACAATGGTAAACTTGGATAAAAAAGAAGAATTGATGCCTGGTTGGACTAAAACCCAGATCCCAGAATTAAACAGTGAAAAATGTGTATTTTGTTATTACTGTCATGATTTTTGTCCAGTTTATGCTTTATTCGGAGAAAAATCCACAATACACCCAAATGATGTTGGTGAGGTAAGTTTGAAGTTAAATGAACTTATGACTCAGCCAGTGAAAATATCTGAAGATAAGATTAAATTTATTGCTCAATTTTTATCCAATAACAATGTTATTAAAAATAATAAGAATATTTCCAAATTCCTAACAAGGAAAGTTAATACAGAAGATAATGAAGTGATTAAATGAGTCTTAAATCATATTCACGAGGAAAAGCTATACATTTAATGTTGGTGTATACTGGAGGATGTAATGGTTGTGATATTGAGATTGTCAATTGTGTTCTATCACCTAAATTTGACTGTGAACAATACAATGTATTCTTAACTTGGAATCCTCGTGAAGCAGATGTCTTAGTTGTGACTGGACCAGTCACATATTTCAATAAAGAACCTTTAAAGAAAATTTATGAAGCTATTCCAAATCCAAAAGCAGTTATAGCTGCAGGATCTTGTGCTTTAATGGGAGGGGTCTATAAGAATATTCACGGTGATATTCCTTCTGAAGAGATTTGCGGACCTGTTGAGAATATAATACCTGTAGATGCTAAAGTTCCAGGTTGTGCAGTAAGACCACAAGATATTTTATCTGGTGTCGTAGCAGCTTTGCCAAAACTATTAAATGCAGATTAATTCCAATCATAAACGATATAAAGTTGTTATGATCTTATTTTATTGTAAAATTGTTATATATTACATCTCTGAACTTTTATAACATTTATTTAAAAATTTTTATTAAAAATTATTCTTTAAATTATAGTCCTTGAAATAATTTTTTTAAGCAATGGAATTTTTAAATAAATATAATATTATTGTATTTTATAGTCGTTTTTGAAAATTTTATAAGATTATAAAGTTTTAATATTTAATATACATTATTTAAATTTAATTTAAAGATATTTTATAAAATATAATTAAATTAGTAATTTATAAACATGACCATAATGACTATAAATTTTTTGTTTAATTGAATAAAGATATTTTTTAATATAATTAATTTTAAATTATTTAATAATGAAATAAATTATTTTTAATCGATATTTTTAAACAGAGAATAAATTCTTCTAAGATTTTTCTAAATCTTCATACTTCGCATGAGAATAAAAGTTTGATCAAAAGAAATCAAAGCAAACCAAGTAATATATACTTATTAATGATTCTTTCATATGGAGCAAAATCGTTTAACTGATGATTTTTGGGCTTTTGAACCCATAGAAATATTAAATTTAAAAGATAAAATAATGGAACAAGGAACACCATTAAAAGAAATTGAAAATGTTAATATATATGGGGGCATTCTAACTGGATATAATAAGGCTTTCATCGTCGATGAGGAGACCAAGAATGATTTAATAGCTACAGAACCTAAAAACTCGGAGATTATTAAATTTTTGCTTCGTGGTCGTGATATTCACAGATGGAATATTAATTATCAAAGTCTATATTTATTATATATTCCATGGGATTTTGAAATAGGAGAATATCCTGATATTAAAAAACATTTATTAAAATTCAAAGATAAATTGTCTAAAAGACCAGAAGTTAAAGGAAATAG
>JAITGU010000053.1 GCA_031280375.1 Candidatus Methanovirga procula
ACCAAAGCCAACAAGATGAAAATACAATAAAAACCACCAAACCAGTAATAATCAAAACAATAAGAATTAATAATTAAGTAATAAATAAACAGGAAAAATTAAGTTAAAAGAAATTCTCTGATATAGGTAAGTGTATTTAAAATTAAAGTAAAAAAATTTGACTTTATCAGTCCTTAAATAGAAAATATTTGATAAATTTTTATATTTTTTAAATAAAACTATTTTTTTAGCATTAGATCCATTATACTAAATTTATTTGTTTTGTTTTCATTGTTATTAGTAAATAAGTTCATGTTAGACTTTAAAAATTCTTTGTTTGCCCTATTAGAAACCTCTTTAAATATCATCTTATATGCAAGACATTGAGGATCTATGGATATTGAAGACTCATTTTTAAAATTTGAATTAACATTGTCATTAGAGTTTGAATTATTTTCAGCTGATGAAACTATTCCATTGTAAGGACAACCACCTCTACAAAACTTAACATAATCGCAATCATTACAGTTATCATCCACATAATTCTTAAATTCCATTAACTTATTCCATGCATTTGATTTCATTAATTCATCCATTGAAGGATGATTATAGACATTCCCCATTATATAATCTTTCATTCCAACAAATCTATAACACGGATAGATATTTCCATCCCAACCAATAGCTAATGTGTCTCCCATACAATCTGCAAATGTGCACAATGTTCCACGACGAATAAATGAACTTTTACAAATATGGTCAAAATCCTTTATCTCAATTTTATCAAGATCATTTAAATAATTATTTAAAAGTCCTATGAGAAGTTCACCATGTTCTTTTGGAGTTAAAGCCCAATTATCTGCATTATTTCCTCTAAGTGACGGTAAAGCTGCATGTAACTTAAAATTGTATCCATTTTTTAGGAAAAAGTTGTAGATTTCATCTCTAAAATCTTTCGAGTAAGAAGTGAATGTGGAAATAAAACTTACATTAACTCCATTTTCAATAGCTATATTATAACCTTTCATAGTTTTATCAAAATATCCTTCTCCTCTTTGATAATCGTTTATTTCTTTAGGTCCATCAATACTTGTGCTGATGGCAACATTATAATCTGAGAATAGCTTAGCCAATTTTTCGTCTAAAAGCCATAAATTAGATTGAAGTGAAAATCCAGCTTCTTTATGGGTTTCGCTATTTTTTAAAATTGGTAAAGCTTCTTTATAGAAATCATAGCCTGCAATTAGAGGTTCTCCACCGTGGAATGTGAAATGAACATAATCATCTCTAAATCCACCCAACCATTTATCGATTTCTTTTATCACTTGAATATCCATCATTTCAGATTTTTTCTCTGATCCCCAACAATATTTACAGTTGGATGGACAATTGAGGGTTGGTATTATCATTACATGAAATGTCATATTTTCACTTTAGTACAAATATTTTTCTTAGTTTGAGTAAACTATTTAATGAGTAGAATTAATCATACTTATTATGTGTATTTTATTGGTATATAGACTTATGAGAGTTTCTATAAACTTAATTTAAACATATATTGATATGATGTTTTGTTATTATTTTCATTTTTTTTATTGGAAAATTCGCATATTTGGTCTTTTTAAGGCTAATTTCATCGCTATTTTTAGGATTTTTCCATAATAGCTATACGTTAAGCGGAACAAATTTCCTTTAGTAATCTTGGTAATTGAATTATAGTTAAATGCTGTGCATCCAATTTTTTAAAAAAAATTGATTAAAAATAGTTTCTCATTATTTTTTTTGATCAAACTTTTCTTACCTTTAGGTAAGTTAGGAAACGAAGTTTCCGTTTTTAAAAAGTTTAGCTTTTAATCCTCGTGGTGAGTTTTTTTTGATGACCTGGATCTTGTTTAGGTATAGTATGCATCCTGACTCATACTCTCTTCCAGATTCTAGCCCATAATTATACTATCATATTCACTGAATAGAAACCATACTTCATCCATTACTCCAGATTTGCTTAACCTTTCTCTAAAGTAACCATTATTTCCCAATCTACTATATTGATCAATATTCATTTAATTTATATGCCGTGTTTTTTAACATCACCTACATTTGTTGCTGATAAGATTAATTGCATTGTTTATAATTATCATTTTATACCATATAACATGTGAAGTCCCTAATACTCAAATTAAAACCATAAGGGGAGGGTTTAAATAATCGATACCTTAGATGTGACCAACACCTTTATATACTTACTACCACATTAGCTAATAATGGAGTTTCATAATTTATAAATACTTATCAAAATATGCTATTTTTTATAGGTTAATAGAAACTCTCTTTAGTTTTTGATCAACCTTTTTCTAAAAAAGGTTGGAGGTGATTTAAAATGTTTAAAAGAATAATGAGTTTAAGTTTAATAGCTTTATTAGCTATTACTTGTAGTGGAGCTGTGAATGCTTCTCAAATACATTGTAATTGGGATAGTAGTTTAATATCCCATCATTCATGTTACTATATGGATGGGGCAAATAGAAAATATTTGACCGATACTAAAGGCTATTGTTTAAATGATGATTACCGTACTGGTCATGGACCATACAGTACACGTGATTTGTATGCGGATATACCCTCAGCAGCTGTTGGGAAAGACATTATTTATGAATGTGAATGGAGTGGTCAACCACAAAACTGGGTAGCTACACTCCCTAATTATCAAGGTGGAGATATTTACTTTGGTTTTGGATATGATTCCCAGGCATGCAGTGATTCCCATTGTAATATTAAGTATAATGGTCATCAATCCCACGCAAGCACTGATTCTGGTGTGGGTACCTTGACTTGGAGTCCAACCGTATAGAATTTTTCAAATAAAAGTTTGGAGTAGTGATTGAAATGAAAAGTTTTTTAGGGAGAGTTTTCGGCTCTCTCATTATTTTAATTTTTATGTTAAGTGTTTTCTCTCCAGCAGTAATGGCAACTGAACCAATAAGTAAAGAAGTGTTCTCTATAATGGCTTCTAACCAAATACAAGAATTAGAAGCTAATGGAACCATCGATAACAGTACTAAATTATTGTTTGATAATATTAAAAGTAAAGCATGTTGTGATGATTGGGAAGCCAGCATATTCCTGGACATGTTTAATGAATATGAACATGTAGACTTATATATTAGCTATTTGAATGGTTCATATAAATATGGTTCTGGTTCAAATTATGCTGATGCTGTTATTTATAATAACAATAAGAAATTAGACCAATTTAAGAATGCTAAGACTGTGGATGAGAAAATAGCTTTATTAAATCATGGTGCAAGTATCGATAGGATTGTTAATATGATTAATACCTGTGACGGTGATGATGTTGGTGCATTAGTTTATGCTTTTGATAATGTTGATTTCAAGAGTTTTAATAAAACCATTGATAGGTATTCGACTGTTGCTAATGTGATTGGAGATGGTGCTTCAAAAACTGAAGGGGCATTTGTAAGTGCTTTTGATAAGATGAGTAGTGAAATGAGTACTGGTTATTTGAATTATCATTATAAGGTTCCTGATGATGAGAAGATTAATATAAGTAATATTTCTCATGATGGTTCAAATATAACTGATGATATGGTTAAAAATATGGAAAAAGTATGCAATAAAATGTTTTCTGCAGCTGCTACTTTAAATTGTTGGGATTGATTGTACTATAATGGGTCCAGTTTCTATTGCAATTGGAGCTGCTTTTATTCCATTAGGAATAGGTGTTATATTGATTGCTGTGGGTGCTGTTTTATTAACCGTTGGTGCGATTTGCTTAGGTTTAGGACCTGTTGTGAGTAGTGCAGCTAATAAGTTAAATGATTTCATTCTTATTCACGACCCAGATTATGTGATGAAAATGACTTGATGATATAAATGAAATTATCTGTTAGACAAATTAGAAAACTTAAAAATGCGATGCGTCCAGTTGTATCAATCTCTGGTAAGAAGTATTGTAGGGATATTACAATCAAAGCTATTCAAGTGAAATACCTGTCAATGTTAATGATTTGAAATTAGGCACTTTCAGTGCTACTCATAAGTATGTTGCTGTTGGTAAGGATAAAATACAAGTGAAAATGAATAATAATGAAATTTGTAAATTTTAGGATTAATTTTTTTTTGCACTGGTAAGAAAAAGGGAGAGGGGGAAAATGTTAAATATTGAATAAAAATGCCCTGGTGAATTTAGATGAAAATTAGAGAAATTATAATGTTTGTAATGATATTAATGTCTATTAGTGTTATAGGTGGTGTGTCTGCTATTTGTGATAATGGTGATGGAACTGGGAGTTTAATTTTTACTTCAACTGATCTTCAATATTATGATGATATATATGTTACAGCCACAGCTTACTACAAGAATTCAGATCCAGTTGAAGTAGTTAAAAATTTGAAGATAGACACAACAAATAATATTCATCATAAAAGTGTTGTTAATTTTCAAAGAATAGGTGATTTGGATCATGTTGATTTAACTTTTGATTTTTCCCAATATAAAGGTGTGCCTGGGTTTTTGGATCATAGGCATCGTTTTATTGGTAAAAGTACTAAGTTAGGTGATGGGATCATTGGCTATGATGCATACACAAAATCTAAATTTTGTAATTTTAACGATCCTTTTGTATCTGGATTATTATGGAGAGAACTGAGTAACTCTCAGGAGTCAAGTAATGTTAACTCTCAAGTATTGAATGGGATCAAAAGCTTGAGTTTTAGTTCTTCAGATGATTGTATTGATGTAGATCATGATATATTTGTTACAATTGCAGCCAAATATAAAAATAATTTAAATCCAATTGTATTGGTTAGTAATTTGAAAATAGATACAAAATTTCCTATTGTAAATAATGAGGTTTTCGCATCAAATTTTACTTTTTTCAATGATGGTCTTGATTATGTAACTGTATCTTTTGATCTTTTCAGTGATTCCAGTAGAGAATTTGTAGCAACTAAAGTTTTTAAATTAAATGATGGGGTTATTGGTTATAATGCATATAATAAAGGCTCTAATTTAGTTGTAAGGGAAGTAAAACCATAAAATATTTTATTATTTATAATAATCTATCTTTAATTTTTAATTTGTCTTTAAGAGATTGGGTTCTTAAATTATTTAATTATTAATTTTTTTATTATTTTTTCCAATATTTATTTAATTGTATATGTGAATATTCTTAACATATTTATTTATATTTTTTAAAAAATAAAGATATATAAAATAATGGGCTTTGATTTTTTTAGAAATTCAAAAAAATTCATGTTTTTGAATTAATGTTTAAGGTATAATAATATCATCGATTTAATGAGTAAATTTAATGGATTTATACTATAAAACAATAGAATTCTTAGAAGTTCACTTCTTTTCAGGATACAATGTATTAAACACCCTAATTTACAGTCTAATACTAATTCTAATAATATTTGGATTAATAAAACTCTTTAAAAAATTAGAAAAAAATCCAGAAGAATTAATTTTTTATCTAATTCCTTTCATATTAACTGGTTCATTAATAAGAGCATTTGTAGACAATAATATTTTACTTTACAGCTGGTTTTTAATTACACCAGGAATATACTTCATTATAGGTGCTACAGCAATAATATCCTTGTTAATAGGAATATTTTTGGAAAAAAAATTGAATATAAACTATAAAAAAACTTTAATCTCAATAGGATTGATTTTATTAATCCCAAACTTAATATTAATAAATAGAATCAATATAATTCCAATATTGGAGATAGTAACTGTTTGGATAATATTAACAGCACTCTTCTTTATAATTGGCAAATTTTCCCATCTTTACAAAAACAAGAATAATTTAGCTATTATCTCAGCTCATCTTTTTGATGGTTCATCAACATTCGTAGCAGTGGATTTATATGGCTTCAGTGAACAGCATATTCTTCCTAACTTCATATATAAAGAGACCTTAACTGCTCTTAGTATTTTTCCTTTAAAAATAATTGTGATAAGTTTAGCATTGTATATTATAGAAAAGTATGTTGATGATGATACAATTAAAGGATTGTTGAAATTATCTATATTTATATTAGGTCTTGCACCAGGATTAAGAAACATAATAACATTAGCCTTAAGTATTTAATATTTATTTTTCATAACATATAAATAAAAATAATATTAATAAAAAATTTAAGTTAAAATATAAGGAATTATTTATAGTTAAGAAACTATTATTTTTAAATATATATTAAAAGTAGATGAATGTGTTATTATGATAATCGGGAGAGTAATTGGTGAAACATCATTAAATAATATTGAATTCATATCAAAAACGACTCCTAAGATAGGAGAGTATGTCACTTTAAATTATGATGGAAAAACAATATTAGGAATGATTGAAACCTTAATTCACGGAAGTGTTTCATTAAATAATGATATTTATGACCCAAGTACAGTGGATATGATACAGTCTATTGAAGGAAATGACTTTTATATAAAAGGGAAAGTCAAAATTCTTGGAGATTTAAAGGATAATCTACGAATTCCAAGAACACCAGCTCCACCAGGAACAGAAATTTATCTTGCAGATAAAAACACATTAAATAAAGTTTTTCAAGTTAAAAATCCATTAAAAATCGGTGGTTTAATTAGTCAAGAAGATATTGATGTTAATATAGATATTAACAAAATGATTACAAGACATTTAGCTATTTTAGCCATGACTGGTGCTGGAAAGTCCAATACAGTCTGTGTTCTAATGGATGAATTATTGAAGTACAACGGTACAATGGTTATATTTGATATGCACTCTGAATATGTTGATAGTGATTTTAATAATGGTGAAGTGAATGTTATAGATCCAGAAATTAATCCAATATATATTTCATTTAGTGAAATCAGAAGATTAATAAATATTTCAAGTTCTGCATACATACAAGAAAGATACTTTAGAGAAGCATATAAAATAGCTATTAGTGAAGCAAGAAAAGGGAATTACAGAGACTTCTTGAATATTTTAAAAGAAACTTTAAATAGCTGGTATGAAACTGAAACATTTAGGAATAAAGATATTAAATCCAATGAAAAAACAAAGATTATGGATGTCATTAATAAAGTTGAGGATTTAGAGAATAAGTATGGTTCTCTTTTAAACACTAATGTGGGTGATATTCTTTCCCAAATACAGCTTGGAAAAGCGAATGTTATAAACCTTGGGCAGAGTGATGAGGCAACTGCTGAGGTTATTGTAAGTCATATTTTAAGAAGTGCTCTAAAAAGCAGAAAATTATTTATCCGTGAAAAAACTGAAAAATCCCTTAAATTCCCAGTTTTCTTCATTGTTGAGGAAGCACATATATTGGCCCCGAAAAATAGGTCAATTAATTCAAAATTATGGATAAGTAGAATTGCAAGAGAAGGGCGAAAGTTTGGTCTTGGTTTATGCCTTGTTAGTCAAAGCCCAAAATCTATTGATCCTGACTCATTATCTCAAGCTAATAATATGATTATTCTGCGTCTTGTTGAACCTCAAGACCAAAGGCATGTTCAATCTGCAAGTGAAAGTCTTAGTGAAGATCTTTTACTACAACTTCCTTCTTTAAACATTGGTGAAGCTATTGTTTTAGGATTAATGGTTAATGTTCCCACTCTGGTTAAAATAGATGAATTTAAAGGTCGTCGTTATGGTGATGATTTAGACATTGTTAATGAATGGACTCAATACAAGATTAATCAAGAAAAAGATGTTGAAGAACAAAGACAATCTTTTAAGGAGTTAGGTGGAGATTATTAAGGAATTTTCAATCGTAGTATTCAGAAGAACCTTTTAAAACATGAAATTAGAAAATTTCATTAAATTTCTCACTTTGTTCGGAACAAACGAAAACTTTGTTTTCTAAGTTGTCTTTGACAATAATGTATTATAAACAGAAATGTAATTAGTATATACGGTTGGAATTTTTATGAATAGTTTTAAAGCAAAGATATTGGATTTAGAGGAAAATGATGTTTATCCAGTTCATATTGTAGTTGAAAATAATGTTTTTAAAGAAGTAACTCCAATATCTCTTAGAGAAGAATTAGATTTTGATGGAATAATTATTCCAGGTTATATTGATTCTCATATCCATATTGAAAGCACATTTCTTACACCATCATCCTTTGCTGAGGCAGTTCTTCCATTAGGAACCTGTTCTGTAATAGCTGATCCTCATGAAATAGCTAATGTTTTGGGAGTTGAAGGAATTCAATTCATGATCGATGATGGAAATGAGGTTCCATTTGATTTTTATTTCACTGCTCCTTCTTCTGTTCCAGCAACAGAGTTTGAAAGTTCTGGTGCAGTTATTGATGAAGAGGATATTAAGAATTTGTTAAAAAAGGATGGGATTGTTGGTTTAGGAGAAGTTATGAATTTTCCTGGTGTTATTAATCGTGATACTTCTATTATATCTAAATTAAAAATAGCTAAATCTTTGAATAAACCTATTGATGGTCATTCTCCTCAGTTAAGTGGGAATGAATTAAAGAAATATTCCTATTGGGATGATGATTTTGAAGATTCAAACTCAAAAGAGATATATAATGATTCAATAGATGCACATGATAATGTTATCACTAACCATAGTAGTCAGTCATCATACTCCCAACCAACAACAATATCGACTGATCATGAATCCAGTAGTTTTGATGAAGCTATTGAAAAAAAGAGTTTAGGCATAAAAATAATGGTTAGGGAAGGGTCATCTGCTAAAAATATGGAAAGTCTTTTTAATTTAAAGAAGAGGTTGGAACTTTTATCAAACCAAGATTTTTTAGGAAAGATTTCTGCTGATGATTTTGGAAGTATTTTAACTAATCCAATATTTGACTTCTTAGTAACTGATGATATATCTCCGGAAGATTTAATTAAAGGACATTTGAATGTATTGGTGAAAAAAGCTATTGAATTAGGAATAGATAAATATGAAGCTATTAAAATGGTAACTTTAAATCCTTCTGATCATTATAATTTAAATTCAGGTTTAATAGCTAAAGGAAGAGTGGCTAACTTTATTTTAGTGGATAATTTAGATGATTTAAATGTTAGAAAAACTTTCGTACATGGAAAATTGGTGGCGGAAAATGGTGAAGTTTTATTTAAAAGAAAAAAATCTAAGACAATAAATAATTTTTCATTGAATGAGAAAGAATTAGAGGATTTTGAGATTAATCTTAATAGTTTAAATGATTTAGATAGTCCAATTGATGAGTCAATTGATTTAAAAACTAAAAGAATTAATTTAATTGAAGTTTTTGATGGTGAGTTGTTGACCAATAAAATTCAAGAGACAGTTCAGATTGAAAGTGGAGTAGTTAAAGAGGATGTTTCAAGAGACATACTTAAATTAGCAGTTGTTGAAAGATATGGAAATAATAATGTTGGTCTGGGTTTTGTGAGAGGATTTAATTTAAAGGAAGGTGCTATTGTTTCAAGTGTTGCTCATGATTCTCATAATATTGTGGTTGTTGGAACTAATAGCTATTATATGGCAAGGGCGGTTAATCTTATAAGAGAAAGTGAAGGAGGATTGGCTGTTGTTTCAAGTACAATTGAGAAGATATTAAGGCTTCCTATTGCTGGGATTATGACTAATAAAAGTATAAAATCAGTGGTAAAGGAGAAATTAGAGTTAAATGAAATAGTTAAGTCTTTGGGTGTTGGTTTAAAGTCTCCATTTATGACTTTGTCTTTCTTAGCTCTTTTAGTTATTCCAAGTTTAAAGTTATCTGATAAGGGTTTGTTTGATGTGGATAAGTTTGAATTCATTGATATTTTTATTAATGATTAGTGCAGGGAACGGGATTCGAACCCGCGAAGGGACTAACCCAATAGGCCCTCAACCTATCGCCTTTGACCACTCGACCATCCCTGCTAATGATATATTACCAATTACAAGAAAAAGCATAATAAATTAAATAAACATTAAATTTAATTAAATAAAAAAATTAATTAAGTAAAAATAATAATACTATCTAATATATTAAAAAATACAACATAAATCTAAATTCTATCTATTATATTATTTAAACATTTTGATTATTTATAACAATTTTGATTATAATAATTTTTAATTTTCTTTTTATTTTTTAAAATAATTATATTAGTAAGATTGATAAATAATAAATAAATTAATAATTATTTATTAAGAACAATGATTAATCAAATTATATTTAGTATTATTTTTTTTCATATTTAGTTTATATTTGATATTCAAATTTTTTATATTTTGAGGAAAAACCATGGAAAAAAATTATGTTACGATTACAGGAATGGGTTACTATGAAGATGTATTTTCTTTTGATATTGGGGAGATTATTCGACTAAAAAAAGAACCTAACAATTCTTATGATACTGAAGCTATTAAAGCAGAGATTCCTTTCACTGGAAAAATAGGTTATGTTGCAAATAGTAGCAAAACAGTTGTAAAAGGAACTATGAGTGCTGGAAGAATATATGATAAAATTGAAGAAAATACTTATGTTAAAATAATTTTCATCACAAATAATGAGTTAATATGCGAATTTTTAGACAATCAAAAATCAGAAAATGAGATTAAAGCCATTGAATCCTTATTCGAAAAATGGGGTGAAGAAGAGTCTTTAGAAGAAGATTTAATAGCTGATAATAATTTTATCATGGATAAAGAAGAAAAAGATTTTGGTGGAATTGAAGGGCATATTTTTGAAGTTGATTTAAAAAACGATAGATTACATAGGGTTCCACCAGCAATAGAAAATAAATTATTGGATCTTATTTTAAATTCAGTACAATCAAAATATATGGAAACATCAGGCACTGAGTTATTTGATGGAGAAGAAGTTAATTTTAATCTTAAAGACTCTCATAATGTGGAAAATGCCATGGATAAAATATCACACGATGAAATAGCTATTTTTATGTATAAAAAGGAAAGTCTGATAAATAAATATTTTGAATTAAAAAAGAAAATTTTAAATATTGATGATTTCTTTGTTTATAAAATTGATAGTAAGAAAGGTAATTTCTTATATAATGATGAATTATTTGCTTCATTATCTATTGAGGAGGATCGTGTTTCAATATCTATTAAAAGTGATGATAAATTAGAAACATCAGGAGATATTATTGAAGTCAAAGATAAAAATAGCTATTTGTATGAATTCAATCTTAAGGAAGAGGATGACTTTGAAGATTTGATTGGATTTATTAGAAATGCTTTATTAATTGATAATAATTAAATTTTATGGACTTCAAATATTATTAATTGATTTTAATTAATTTATAAAATATAATAATTGTAATTAAATAGAGATTAACAATATTATTATTAATAAAATCATCATATTAATAAAAATCTACTTTTAAATCTTTCATATGATAATTAAGCTATTTAAGAGAATAATATGTATAAAATCACGACTATTGGTGGAGATGGAATAGGACCTGAAGTTATGGAAGGAGCCTTAACTGTTTTAGAAAGTTTAGATATAAATTTTGACTTTATTGAGGCAGAAGCTGGAAAAAAATGCTTGGAAAAGAATGGAAAAACAATTCCAGAAGAAACAATTAAATCAGCCAAAAAAAGTGATGCCACATTATTCGGAGCCATAACTACAGTTTCTAATGAAAAAAGCCCTATCATTGCTTTAAGGAAGAATTTAGATGTCTATGGAAATTTAAGGCCTGTGAAATCATTTGAAGGCATCAGTTGTTTGTATCCTAACTTAGACTTTTACATTGTTCGTGAAAATACTGAAGGACTGTACTCTGAAATAGAGTATTGTAGTGAGGATGAAAGAACTGCAGTATCTCATAGAGTAATTACTAAAAAATCAAGTGAAAAAATCATTGATTTTACATTTAAACAAGCAATTGAAAATAAAAGAGAGAAAGTCACTTGTGTTCATAAAGCAAATGTGTTAAAGAAAACCGATGGACTTTTTAAAGAAATATTCTACAAAGTAGCTAAAAAATATCCAAATATAAAAACTGAAGATTACTATGTGGATGCTATGGCAATGTATCTTGTTCAAAGACCAGAAGATTTTGATTACATCGTGACCACAAATCTTTTTGGAGATATCTTATCTGATGAAGCTGCAGGACTTGTAGGTGGTCTTGGACTTGCTCCATCGGGAAACATTGGTGATAAATATGGATTATTTGAGCCCGTACATGGATCTGCACCAGATATAGCTGGAAGAAATATTTCGAATCCAATAGCTATGATTCTTTCTTCTGGGATGATGTTAGATTTTTTAAATGAGAAATATTATGCTAATCAAATAAGAATAGCTATTGAAAATGTTTTAAAAAAGAGAAAAATAGCTACTCCAGATTTAGGTGGAACCAATAAAACCATTGAACTTGCAAATGCTGTTGTTGATGAATTAAAAAAATTATAAGTATTAATACAACTGAGTGTAATTTTGTAGGTAATCTTGATGGTTTTTATCAAGAAGCTTTAAAGCAATCGTATTTTGAGGGCTTGTAAATGAACGCTCTTCCACAAGATTTCTAAGTGTTCCATTTTTTATATGCTCCCTAACTTCATTTAACACAAATTCTACATTCTTATTATTTCTTTTTAACAAATTTTTTTGACTTATTTCAAATAGTTTATACTTATTCAAGTCATAATTTTTAGTTGGAGTTAAAAGAACATTTAAATAGCTATAATATTCACCAATACCTTCTAAAAATAAGTCCACACCCATATATGATAAAAGAGGAATAAAACTTGGTTCAGAAAATGGAAAAACTAAATAGCTATTAGGGTTTAAGCTTTCACGAAGAGAAACAACCAAATCAACAAGGTCTCTTGGATGAAGTAATAAATTATCTCCATTAGCTATTAAAAAACCATTATAACCAATATTTTCGAGTTCCACAGCTGTTTTGACTCTTAAATCAATGTACTTTGAACCTTGAATAACAGCGATATCAGCTGAATTAACACATTTCTTAGCTTTAGCTATTGTTTTTTTCACAGACCAAATAGCTATTTCTCTTGGAACATCATAAGCAGCTCCAATATCTGGAGCTATTTTTCCGTCTCTTTCACTTAGTATGTTTGGTGTTTCAAGGTTTTCAAGTTTACCAAATCTTCCAGCACAATCATGAATTTTTATCTCAAGTTTCTTAGTCATAGATTTTATCCTTATTATTTATACTATTAATTATTCTTTAATAAGTTTATTTTTATCCTTAAATAATTTCTTGACTATAATATTAATATTATTTTACTTAAATTTTTTAATATAGTAGTATTTTTGTTTAGTTTAAGACAAAATTTCCTACATTTATTATAAATATTTATATTTTTAGTAAGTTTATTAATTAATTTTTATTTTTATATTATAATAATCTAATGATATTTCTTTCTGAAAAAATAACTTTTGATAGATTATTTATCTTTCATTAATCATTAAATAATCATTATTTTTAAAAGATTATTTAAAATATGATTTTTATAATTAATAATCATTTATATAACCAATAATAATTAAATTCTTTATATTCATCATAAATTAATTAAAAAATTAGTATTCGAGGCGTTAATGTGGAAAATAAAGAAAAAATAATAGCTATTACACGACCATTTGATCGTAGTGAGGAAGCCTGTGAAATTATTAAATCATTTAAAGCTAAACCATTTGTTGCTCCAACATTAGAACTTGAAATGGTAAATAGTAAAACTCTTAAAAATCTTATGGACAATTTAAATAAATTAGATTGGCTGATTTTTACATCACCAACTTCAATCAAATCCATATTTAATTTTTATCCAGATTTTAAAGACAAATTATTAAATAAAACTAAGATTGCAGCTATTGGTTCAAAAACAGCTGATATACTATCTGAATGTGGTTTAGCTATTGATTTAATCCCAGAGGATTATACTTCAGAAGGACTCATTGAATCCTTTAAGAAATTAGATATTAAAAATAAGTTTGTTGGAATACCGAGAACATTAGATGCGAGATTAATACTTCCTAATGAGTTAAAAAAATTAGGTGCTGATGTTTTAATAGCTGAAGCCTATAAATCAGTGTTGCCATTAGATACAATAAGAGTCGAAATTTTAATTTCAAAGATTTTAAACGATGAAATTGATGCGATCATATTTACAAGCCCTTTAACTGTTAAAAACCTGTTTAAAGTAGCTGTTGATGATCAAGTTGATGAATTAATAAATAAATTATCAACATCTGTTTTGACGGTGTCTATTGGACCAATTACACACAAGACACTTGAAGAATTTGATATATATTCTATTTATCCTGATAAGTATACGGTTAAAGATATGTTGGAACTTCTATTTGAAACATTATAATATTTATCCTCTTTTAATTAGCTATTTAATATTTAACATACTTTCTTTACACATTTATTTTAAGATATTAAGTGTGATAAAATTACATTTTTTAGTTTTGTCGTATTTTTCTTTTTCAACATGTTTTTAATTGTAAATTGTATTATTTTTTGTTCATTGGTTTTATATGATTGATAAAACAAGTATGGATTCAATTTTTAGAGATTATTATTTTCTAATTTGTTTTATAGTCGATACATTTATATACTAATACTGTTATAAATAAATATCATCGGGGTTTACATAACAATTATATTCTTTTTATAAAGAAATATCTAAATCTAAAAATACTTTTATAAAGTGATATTTTTAATGATTTGGGAGTTATTCTGTGGAGGATGATATTATGGGTAAAGTTTCTGTCGTGAATGTTCATATTAGTGATGAACTAAAGAATAAATTCAAAAGTTATTGTGCTGGTAAAGGTAGGAGTATGAGTGAGGATATTCGTTGGTATATTTGTTTCAGATGTTTACAAGAATAATAAGCCATTAATGAATGAAAAATATTATAGAAGTCTAAAATTTTCATTCTAAATTTTAAATAGATATATCCCCAAGGAAAACATTATTACCATCTAATAGTGGTTGTTATGAGTTATTGTGAGAATATTTTCAATTTGAACATTTTTTATTCTATTTTTAACATTTAATCTTAAAGCATTAAAAATATTTTATGTATCCTTTTAACAATTTTTTCCATTTTTAACATGGGGTTTACAATAGATAATTTCAGTAATATTCACATATGATATGTTATATTCTCTTATTTTAGTATATCCTATTAGTTTGATGGAAAATAATAGCATTAATTTCCTGTTTTTAGGATAGAATCCAAGAAACTTATAGTTTCAGATAATCAAAGATTGATTGTCCTGTTATTAAATAAAATCCATAAACTGTCATTAGAACTATAAAAATGATTAATATAATAAAAATAATGGTAATGAATTGTGAGTCGCTATTTTCATTAGATTTTTTGTTTGGCTTAGAATTATTATGGTTAAAGACAGATTTTTTATGAAGTGGTGTTCTAATAGTATGTTCAGCTTTTTTTGTTCATTACCTTATTTTCAATTTTTCTTTTTTCATTTTTAATATAATTCTGATCTTTATTGGAAGATTTCCTGTTTGTATTGTTTAATTGATTATTATTTCTATTATTTCTAATATCGGTTGGATTTACTTTAGGCTTTATTTTATTTATATTTCTTCCTGGTATCTTTTCGTTGATATATGTTTCAATATAGGTGTCATTATTGTTAATATCACTATTCACTGGTTTATTAGTGGTTAATAAATTAGGAAAAGGATTGGACTCAGTTTTAATATAATATTTATTCTCTTTGCTGTCATTGTTCAGTGTATAATTATGGGCATTATGTGCTTTATTATGGTTATATTCACTCATTATATTGTTTTTTTGTTTATTTAATTTATTATTATTATTATTATTATTATTATTTCTGTTGTTATAATTTTCATTATCTTTCTTTTCAAATGTTAAACTTTTATCTGGATTTTTTAAATTTGATTTTGGCATTGGAATAGATGATATTGAACCGTGATCTCGTTCATAAGATAATAATTGATCTTTTAGAGAATAAGGTTCATATCTTTTATTTCTCTTAATCTTTTTATTTCTTTCAGTCTTTTCATCATAGTATAAATCATCTAAGTATCTTTCATATTTTTTTTCAATCTCAGATTGTTCATTTTTATTTTCAAGAGGTTTTTTATTCTTATTTTCAAGAGTTTCTTTGTTCATAGTTTCAAAATTTTCAATATAGGGGGCATTGCTTTGATCTTTTTCATCTTCGAACTCATTTTTTGTCAATGGTTCATTGTTTCTTATTTCTGTTTTATAGTTCCCAATGTTTGGATTTTGACTATCATTTCCTGGATGGTTTAATAAGACTTTAACTGCACAATTTTCACAGAAAGGGTCATGTTTTATTTGTATGGATTGTTCTTTAGAGATAGGTTTGCCACAATTAGAGCAGTTAACGATTAATTCATCAGTGGAATGGTTTGTAGGCTCCATAATTTCACTTGCTTAAAAGCTTCATTTATTAAACTGACTTTGTATATAACTTTACAATTTTATAATTTAGATAAATAATGTAAATTGCAATCAGATATTGCGATATAATCATTTAATTAAAAATTATGGATTATTTTTTTTTATATAATGAATATTTTCTATTGATTTATATATGGTCAATTTGATAAAGTTTTTAATAAATAAATTGTAAAAAATGTTTATATTTTTAATTTAACAATTTTAAATAGTCTATCAAATTAATAAAGAATTATAATAATGTCATTTTTAATAATAGTTAATTTTAACATAATATAATTTAAAATAATTATTACTTATGATTTAATTTATTTTCAAAATTTAAGAACTTTTTCAAAAATACTATAAATTAAATAAATTATACAATGACATGTTTTCAATATCATTATTTATAATATCATATATTGATATAATAATATTTATAATATGTTTAATAAATATTTTATCTATTTTTGAGAATATTTTAATTTTGAATGAAAGATAGAATAAGAGATGTTTTAACTTATAAAATTTAGAATAATCATTATTTTAATTTCTGAAGATATTTAGTCACATTTCATTTAGAATATACTCTATTTCTTCTTTCTTATAACCTAGTTTTAAAAGTAGACTTGGAAATGAATTGATGCCATCATTTTCTTTAATCATATTCCAATTTTTAAAATCGTTATTTAAAATAGCTGTTATAAGTAATTCTACTCCAATTAATGTATCACTATCTATTCCTACAATATATTCTTCATTCTTGAAATGATTTTCAGGATCCACAAATTCAAAACTTTCATCTATTCTGTCTCTTTTAAGTATGCTATGCATTAATTTAAATCCCATGATTCTAATTCCATTTATAACATTAATTAAATTAATAATATTACTAATTAAAATAAAAATATTAAAGTAAAAATAAATTTATTGAAGTGATTTAACTGTTTCATATCCTTTTTCAATAGCTTCAGTATTCATATCATAGAAATTTGCTTTCAAATTATTTTTCATAGCTATTATAATACTGTCTTTAGATATTGGAAAGGTTTCATCTGCAGTTGCAGCACCTAATAAAACCATATTTAAAGTTAGTATATTCCCAGATTCTTTAGCTAATTGACTACCATTTATAGGATATACATAATTATAATTTTCTCTTAGAATATCTATTACTTCATCAATATTGGGATAGCTATTTTTTTGAGAGCTAATATTAGAAGGAACTATTGAATGTGTATTGATTATCATTTTGGTGTCCTTATTTACTTTATTCAAATTTCTAACAATTTCAATCGGCTCAAACCCGATAATCATATCTGAATTAAATTCTTCAATAAGGGAACTTTTATAGTTTCCAATTTTAAGTTCACTAGATACAACTCCACCTCTTTGAGACATTCCGTGTACTTCACTCATTACCACTTTTTTTCCTTCATTTATGGCTCCGTTTCCAATTATTGTTGATGTTTTTATTATTCCTTGACCTCCAACACCACACATACATATGGTGTATGAGTCTTTACAAAATTCAGGATTTTTTGAGAACATATTTTCTTCCATATTAATCATTTTATCATGTTATTCATCTTTCAATTTTAATAGCTTTCTCTTTACACATTTGCCTGCAAGTAGTACATCCTTTGCAACTAAGTGGATCTATTACTATATTATCATTTTTCACTGAAATAGATGGACATGCAAGGAATTTAACACATTCTAAGCATTTAATACATTTATTATAATCAATTTCCATAGGTTTTCTTTTTTTTAATCTTTTTATTAATGCACATGGAGATTTAGCTATTATGACCGATACACCATCAAATTCAATGGCTTCTTTATAAGTTTCAATTGCTTTTTTTAAATTCAATGGATTTATTATCTTTACAAATTCGATTCCTAAGCTAATAGCTATTTTTTCGATAGATATTTCTGGTGCAGGATCACCCATACCATCTACATTAAGCCCTGGATTTGATTGACCTCCAGTCATTGCAGTGGTTCTATTATCTAATATTGTAAGAACAAATTTGTTTTTATTATGTATACAGTTTATTAATGGAGATATTCCGCTGTGAAAGAATGTAGAATCACCAATAAAGCTCATAATAGTTTGATTTGTTGCTTTTGAGAGTCCTCCCCCATCTCCTATACTTGAACCCATTGATAATAGGTAATCAGCTGTTTGATATGGTGGACTGATACCTAAGGTATAACATCCAATATCTGATGCAAATATCACATTATCCTCAGAGATTTCAAGTTCTTCTATAGACTTTTTAACTGCAAAATATGAGGCTCTGTGTGGACAGCCAGGACATAAAGTTGGATGTCTATTTGGAAGGCTTTCGATTAATTTGTTAAGTTGAGTATTTTCTAATTTTGTGCTTTGATTGTATTCATTAATATTAATCTCTTCTTTAGAAAATTCATCATAAATGTCTTTTATATTATTTCTTTCCTCATTTTCTTTTTCTTTTTCGGCTATTTGATAGAATTTTTTAAATGAATCTAATAAAATATCTGGATTAAATTCGTAAATCATAGGAAATACATTGTTCAATTTTCCGAAAACAGATATTTTCAGCTGATTTTTACCTATTATTGAT
Organism: Candidatus Methanovirga procula; assembly: GCA_031280375.1. GTDB lineage: Archaea > Methanobacteriota > Methanobacteria > Methanobacteriales > Methanobacteriaceae > Methanovirga > Methanovirga procula. The sequence goes on from JAITGU010000053.1 coordinate 19,026, forward strand.
AGAACTTCTTTTTCCATTATAGGATCTACTTCTTCAACTATAAAAATTCCATCTAAGTCTTTAATGAATTCTAAAACTTCTTTTTCAGGAAATGGATGTGTAAATCCAAGTTTCAGAATATCAATTCCTAAATCGTATTTATTGATGGTATCGTAGGTATAGTTAAAGCCACTTCCACTTGAAATTACTCCTAACTTGAATTTAGAATTTTTATTTTTTGAGGTTTTTGGAGCAGAATAGATCTTGTTTAATTTTGTATTTATTTTTTTAATATTTTCAAATTTTAGAGTTAAATTTTTATGCATTTCAGCTGCATTTCCAGGAACAGGAACATATCTATTTGGATTTTTCTTGAAAAACCCTTTTTTCCAATGAACATTTTCGTTGCTCTTGAGGTTATTTTTGAGTTTGTTGTTATCATTATTTGAAGTTTTTATTTCACTTAATTCCACTATTCCTCTCATATGAGATATTCTGGTGGTTGTACGGATTATAACTGGAATTTTGAATTTTTCAGAAAGTTCAAATCCATAAACCACCATATCTTTTATTTCTTGTGGATTGGAAGGTTCTAAGATTGGTATTTTAGCTAATCTCCCATAATGTCTGTTATCTTGTTCATTTTGGGATGAAAACATCGAAGGGTCATCTGCAGTTAATATTACCATTCCACCGTTGACTCCATTGTAAGCCGTTGTCATAAATGAGTCAGAGGCAACATTTAAACCAACATGTTTCATAAAAGTAAATGATCTAAGTCCTGATACTGCTGCGGTTGCTGCAACTTCCATTGCTACTTTTTCATTGACAGAAAATTCAAAATAGATATTGGCATCTTTTGCTAAGTAATGTAGTATATCTCCTATTTCAGATGATGGAGTTCCAGGGTAGGTAGCTGCAATTGAAATTCCTGCTTCAATGGCTCCTCGGACTGCAGCCTCATTTCCAAGTAAAAATAATTTTTTTTTAGGTTTGTTAATTAAAATGTCTTCTAATGCCATTTAATACACCAGCAATAATTGATTTGAAATAGCTATTAAATTTTTTCATCGCTTGTTCTTTTAGCTTCTAATAATATTTTTGTTACTTCTTTAGACCTTGCACCTTTGTCTAATTTCCAATTATATGATGCTCTTTCATCTAACCAGTTGGCTAACTCTTCTGGTAATGATATGTTCATTCTCGACTTTTCAGATAGTTTCCAAATTTTATCAACTTCATCTTTTTCAACCATGAAATTTAATTTTATTTTTAATTATATATATTTATTTTCTATTAGTGTGATTATGTAATTCAATATTTAGCTATTTTTATAAATAATTAAATGTTTTAGATTTTATTTATTTAGTCTCTTATTTATGTATATTTTATATGAAAATAAATATTTTTGTGTGTAAGTGTGTATGTACACACTCATTATTTTTTCTTTTTAATTTTAAATCAATTATTTTTTAGAACAAACTATTTAAAATAATTATAATAAAAAAATAAAATTTATAAATTAATATTTAGCTATTTAAAATCTAAAATATTTGGGAAATATTTCAATAAGACGGAATTAAATATTTTCAAAATAAAGATTATTGTGTATGTGTCTACACACTTACACAAAGAATAAAGTATATATAAAGTTACAATAATATATTAATTTAATCGTATGGAAATTATGTAAAAAAAGATATTCTGACTTCAAATAATATTCTTTTATTATTGATAATACATATGATTACTTTGAATAAAAGATATAATTTATTAATTATATGGTTATTTCCAATAATCTGTATGAATGTAAAACAATGAAAAATAGAATGAATATATAAATTTTAATACGGATTTTTATTTGAATTAATAAACCCTAATAAAAATTAATTAGTAAATATTAACCTAAACAAAAAATTACCCTCAAACTTCATTCTAAAATGAAACACTACTCATATGAATAATCAATCTGGAATTTAAATCAGTAATTACTATGATGAATTTAGACACAAAAATGGAATTCAATACAAGAATACAAAGTTCGATAAATGAATAAAAAAATAAATAAATAAATGAAATGGAGTGTTAATATGATTGTGTATAGTCAAGGAAAAATTATCTTAATTCTAATTCTTCTTTTAATATCATTTGGAATTGGATCAAGTATTGGAATATCCTTAGGAATATAACTTAGATATTAACTTAGTAAATAATCCATATAAAGTCTGATTAGTTAAATTAGATTCTAAATCAGACTTTAGTATTTTATTGTGAATTGTTCATAAATCCTACTTTATATAATAATTATAACTAATAGGTAAATTACTTTAACTTGAGAATAAACATGTGTATTTATATTGTTTATAGTTCATCATATTTTTTAGCAATTTAAACTATTAGCATTTTTTGATTAAATTTCAATTTATTATATTTTAATCTTATATTTTAATCTTATTTTTTAAAATATTGGATATGATTATTTAAATGCCAAAAATTTTGTATTAGACTATAATAAATGTTTTAAGGAGATTGTTAATCATGAAAAATAATCTTAATGAAAATTCTTCAAAAAATAAGGATGTTAAACAGATAAGATTAGGGAAACAAACCTTGGAGTTTTTAATTGAAAATAATTTTCTTTATGTTGATAAGACAAAGGAAGTTTATAATCTTATTAACAATGAAAGTGCTGTTTTTTTATCTCGTCCAAGAAGATTTGGCAAATCATTATTAGTCAGCACTTTAAAAAATCTGTTCTCTGGGAATAAAGAATTATTTAAAGACCTTTATATTTACAATCATTGGAATTGGGATAAATCATATTCAGTAATACATTTAGATATGAGTGATTTGGATAGTAGTTCAACTGAAAAGTTGGAAATAGATTTGGAAAATACAATTGAAATAATTGCAAAAACAAATAATATAAAACTTGATGAAAAAATTTCTCTAAGAAAGAAGTTTTCCAACTTAATAATGGAACTGTACAATACTATAAATAAGCAAGTTGTTGTTTTAATTGATGAATATGATGCACCAATTCTTAACAACATAAAAAATCAGGACTTAGCAGATGCTAATCGTGAAACACTTCAAAACTTTTATCAAACTTTAAAAAATTCAGATGAATACCTTAAATTTGTTTTTATAACGGGCATTACTAAGTTTATACACACCTCAATTTTCTCTAAACTAAACAATCTCACAGATATTTCATTATTAAGTGATTATTCAACTATTTGTGGCATAACTCATAAAGAGTTGAATGATTATCTTGGTGTTCATATTCAAACTTTTGCTGATAAAAATAATATGGTTTATGATGAGGCTTTATCTAAGATTAATTATTGGTATGATGGTTACAGTTTTGATGGCAAAAAAAAGGTTTTTAATCCATTTTCCACACTTTCAGCTTTGAAAAATGGGAAGTTATCTAAATATTGGTTTTCTACTGGGACTCCCCATTTTTTAGTGGATATTTTAAAAAGCAAAAATTATAAATTTTCTAAATTTCCTATCGGAAATAATCGGAAGATAAATATTAATTTTGAGGATATGGAATTGAGTGAAAGTGATTTGAATGAAATTGATCCTTTAAAGATAGAAGATATTCCTTTACTTTTTCAAGGAGGTTACTTAACAGTTGATAAAGAATTCATTAATGAGAACGATGAAAATTACTATTCTCTTAAAATTCCTAATTTTGAGGTGGAACAGGCTTATGAAAACAACTTGGTTGATATTTATTTGAATAAGGTGGATGAAGAATTCGATATTCTTCAAGATGACATGTGGAACTGGATTAGAAATGGTGACTGTGAAAAGTTAGCCAAGAAAATGAAAATTAAGCTTTCAAGATTGCCTCAAGCTGTAAGATTAAGTAAAGAAAATGTTGAGAAATGGAAGTTGTATTCTGCTGTTTTTTTAACTTGGTTGGATAAAATGGGCGTGATTTTTGATGGAGAAAAAAATATTGGTCATGGTGTGATTGATACCATCATTGAAGAGAATGATGAACATGTCGCCATCGTTGAAATTAAATATAGTGAAGATTCGAAGAAATCTTTAGATTCACTAATTAATGAAAGTTTTAAGCAAATTCATGAGAAGGAGTATTATTTGCCTTATGAAGATAGTGATGTTTCTCTACTTGCTTTAGCATTTAAGGATAGAAAAATTAAAAATGGAATTATAACCGATGTAAAGTGCAAAATAGAGAAATGGAACTATTGAGTTTGTTGTTTTATAATTTTTTCTTGTTGTTTAATAGTTTTCAGTGCTTTTTAATTTTTTTGATCAAACTTTTCTTACCTTTAGGTAAGTTAGGAACCGAAGGTTCCGTTTTTTAAAAGTTTGATAGAGAAGTGGAATTATTAATTTATTTGGTTAGTTGAAGTGTCTAAAAGGAATATTCTCCCGAAACTCATATTAAAATTAGTTCAAGTTATGATTGAAGCTTCTAAAAAAAATAAATAATTGTCACGACTCATAATCCAGAATTATTGAAACATGCTAATAATTGAAGATGTTCTTTTCATTTTCAAGAGATGAGGAAGAGTTTTGTCTGTTTAAACCTATTGAAATGATATGTTAAATGTTTTTAAATGAATAGATTATAGTCATTGTGTTAATGTTTATCAATTATTAAATTTACTCATATCTTATAAAATACCTTTAAATTAAATTTAAATAATGTTATATCAAATATTAAAATTACCAAAAATTTTTAATTTTTGTAATTATGAAAATTACCAAAAATCTTCGATTTTTGTAATTATGAAAATCCAAAGGATTTTCAGTAATCCAAAGGATTTTCAGTAATCCAAAGGA
>JAITGU010000058.1 GCA_031280375.1 Candidatus Methanovirga procula
CGATAGCTATCTAAAATTTTAGGTAAAAACCATCAACCAAAGCCAACAAGATGAAAATACAATAAAAACAACCAAACCAGTAATAATCAAAACAATAAGAATTAATAATTAAGTAATAAATAAACAGGAAAAATTAAGTTAAAAGAAATTCTCTTATATATAAAACATGAATTCTCATGAAAACCTCCACACTTTTTTACAGTCTCCAAAAATATGCTATTTTTGATAGGTTAATAGAAACTCTCTATAATCAAGTAATTGTGCAGTCATTATATGTCATTTAATATTATAATTTTTATCAAATGATAAGTATTTTTGTTTTTGTAGAATACGAATGATAATTGTTGCACAATTTTCATGATGACGAATATAGTCTAAATAATCAAAAATAAAGTATAAAAGAAGAATATGATGCAAAATCTTTTTAAAGTGGTTGGGATGGTAAAAAAATATAGAAATATTATAATCACACTGAATAAAAGAGTTTTATATGATATAATTCTTAATAAGGATAAGGAGTTGAATATTTTATGTTTATAAGAAAATTTGTTGGTTTAATTATAATACTGTTGTTGATTTCTAATTTTACACATGTTAATTTTGCTACAAACAATACTGAGAGTAGCATAATAATGAATGAGTCACAGGGGAAATCTCAAGAAATAGATGCTGACCAATTAACAAAATCCACAAAAACACTTAATAAAGATAATAATCATCTTGAAAGCATCAATAATGATATGAACAATGATAAATCTCAAATTAGCCATGCCAAATGGTATCAAATTTGGAAGAAGATTTATTATGGTATTAAGTATTGTGTTGATGGAGTGAGAAAAATTGTAGCATATGTTAAAATGATGGGTGATTCAAAAGAATTACTTTCTAAAGATAATCAAGAAACAATGCTAAATTCCCTCAATCATTCAATGACTAAGGAAATTAAGGAGTATACTGGAGAATATGATGATGATGCTTATCGCTTGAATTTAAATATTAGGGATAGAATTCATTCAGCAGGAAGGTATGCAGAAGTTGATAATGTAAATTATGATGAGAATAATGATGCCATTGTAAATGTGGGGGATCTTGTTCAATTTAAAGTACTTAATTCCTCCAAAATTGCCTACCCAGTGTATAAATACTTTGTTATAAATAGAATAAATGGTAATATTCTTAATATAAGAGCCTATAACTTGACAACTTTTGATGATCCAGATATAGATGGTAAAGTTAATGGTATTCATAAAAGTGTGCTTTTGACAGGTATAAATAAAAGAGTTTTAAATGATGAAAATTGTAATTGGCGTATAATTACTAATGATATTGAAGGTAACTATGAACATGGCAATTTAGTTAGAGCTTATGATGCAGATCCAACAGGACTTGAGAAAAGAATTGAATATGCACCAAAACCACCTAATATATTATTACTTATTGGAGGTATTCTTGCATTAGTATTCGCAGCAGTTTTTATCATAGTAGGCATTGTTAAGATACTTTGGCCTCCTGCAGGCGAAGTTACGGGAGCATCAACGGAACCATTAGTTAATCCTGTGACTGGAGTAGGTTCTAAGATACTTACGGTAATTTTAACGGTTTTAAAAGGAATTGGACTCTTAATAATTCTTCCTTTCACTGTGGGATATTATGCATATCATCTTCCAGGAGCCCCAGAAGCTATTGTGCTAATTTCAGCTGGAATAACACTGCTTGTAACAGGAATTGGTATAGTGGTTGGTTATACAACGGATAATGATAAATATAATCATGAAAAAGACTCAATCATGGATGATGTAGACAAACATAACTCAGCACTTTTTGATATCGGTTTTTCCCTATCTAATGAAGAATCGAGTTTTGTCGTGAATGTTTCTTCGAGTTATGACAACCAAAGCAATTATAATTTAACAAGTTAAGGATATTTTCTTTTTTATATCCTGTAAAATAACATTGGTATAAAACAACTATTTAAATAGATAAAAACCGTAATGGGAGATGATTTTTCATGAAAAAATTTTATTTAATTATCTTATTAATATTCATTTTAACAAGCTTTTCATTGTCAGGTTTGTTTGGAAATAATAAAATATCTCAGGATATTTTCGAGAAGTTAACAAGTAAAAACATTGCAAATAATAACCAGTCCATTTTTTTTATAAATGATCAGATAAATTTTATGGAAAATGTATCAGATATAATTTCACAAAAAACTGATAAAAAAAATTTATATGAAAATTCCACTAAGGAAATTCAAAACAATAGTTCACTAAACGATATAAATTTAAGTAATAACAGTGCATTAAATGAAATTAATGATTCAATTTATTGCTTAAAAGCAAAATTGCCTAAAGAATCTTTAAATTATAAAGGCAAAAAAATATATTTGGATCCAATAAAAGATTGTTACTACTATTCCATGGATAATAATTTTAATAATGAAACTATATTAACTATAGACAATAATGGAACTTTTATTTACAAAAGTAACAATAATAATGCCTCTTTTGATAACTTTAAAATAACAATCAATAATGTATATTTTGATACGAAAATAAATTTTAATCTAAAAATAGATAAAATAAATAATCAAACTATAAATCAAACTGTATTAAATGTAAGTTGTAATGAAACTAATTTAACTGTAGGGGATAATTTTGGAATATATATGATAGAAGAAAATAATTTTAAAATCACTTTAGATAGTTATGATGATGTGTTTCTCTCCAAATTATCTGGAAGTTTTGAAAGATTTATTAATCAATTTAAATGTCTAAAGTCAGGGGACACGACGATCAGATATAATATAACAGGAAAAAATAATACTACACAACAAAAAAATTATCTAATTCACATTAGAAATGGTAATTAAAATAGTATATAGTTTATTTGGAGAATTTATATGGAAACAAAAGAGATTTTTTTCGATGCATTAGCTTACCCAACTAAAGACAGAACTAAATTACTAACATTAATTATACTGAATGCGATAAATTTAATCCAATAAGAATAATAACCCTAGAAAAATTAGTTAACACACTATTCTTGATTTTTTCAGTATTAATCAGTGTTTTATTATTAGGTTACTTTATAAGTAATATACGGAGTACTTTAAATGATGAAACTATCCTCCCACCATTAAATTTCATTAAAAACTTAATTGACGGGTTTAAATTCATCTTAATAGGATTTACTTATAGTATAATTGGATTTGTATTAGTGAGTATGATTTTTTTAACAACCTTTTTTATTAAAATTGACACCTTCACTACATCATTTGATAATGTTTCATTAGATTCAATCACTGAATTAGCCACAATTATGATTCCTACATTAATTGTAACACTTATTGTTTTGTTTCTTTTATTTTTAGTATTTAGTATTCTTTTTTCAAGATTTGCTGAAACAAACAGTTTTAAAAATAGTTTAAATATTAAAAAAGTTTTCAATGACATAAAACAGATTGGATGGGGCAAATATATCTTTACTAACTGTTTTCTTACTAATACTTGGAATTTTTCTAGGGATTACCATGTTATTTGAATTTACACCAATTATAGTTGCTTTATTAGGAAATTCCATTGTATTCTCTTATATTTCGCTATTTTCTGCAAGAAGTATGGGGTTGATATACAAAGAAAAAAATATTCAATAAAACTATATATTTCAAATTAAAATTTTTAGTATTGTAAAAAATATGGATAAAATTTCATTTCAAAATTAATTAATTTTGGTCAATTCATTTAATTTATCACCATGTTTTTTAACATCACCCACATTTTCTGCTGATAAGATTAGGATGTGAATAATCGACACCTTTATATAATACTTCCAAATTAGATTAATATTGGAGTTTCATACTAAACCTTATCAAAATATGCTATTCTTGATTATGTTAATAGACTCTCTTAGGCAATGTCATCATATATTTTTTCATGATTTTGAATAAATTGCAAATTTTTTTTATATAAATTTGTTTAATTTTTTATTAAAATATTTAACAAGATTTCTTAAGTTGATGACATTGCTCTCTTAGGTAGAAAAAAGATATTAATGATTAAAATAAATTAGGAGAGCTTCTATAAACTTAATTTAAACATATATTGATATGATGTTTTGTTATTATTTTCATTTTTTTATTGGAAAATTCGCATATTTTGTCTTTTTAAGGCTAATTTCATCGCTATTTT
>JAITGU010000084.1 GCA_031280375.1 Candidatus Methanovirga procula
CTATTTCCATGATATTAATTAATATCCTTTCTCCTATTTAAATATTATGTTCATATAACTTTTTTAGATTTATTTTCGTCGGCATTAACATGCCACCCACTGAATTTTTTACAGTGTCAGAATTGTTTAATTTTAATTATTTACTTTTTTTAGTCTTAAAAAGATATTATTGTGTTTTGTGAAATTAAATATTTTGAATTTCAAATTACTAAAAATCTTCGATTTTTGTAATTATGAAAATTACCAAAAATTGCTTTGCAATTTTTGTAATTATGAAAATCTTCGATTTTCAGTAATCTTCGATTTTCAGTGATTAAAAATATAGTTTGGCTAATTTTTTAAACTTAATTAAAATTCTTAAATTTCAATTTAATTATTTATAATATATTAATTTTTTATAAATAATCTTATTAAAATTAATTTAATAAAATAAACTCGTTAATACTAATTAATTTATATTTTAATGTTAAATCAATGATTTTTTTCATGTTAAATTACAAAAAGTTACTTGGGTAGTTGAAAGTGAAAAAATAAATTCGCAATTTACTATAATCATGCAAGTACTTAATCACAATATTTATCTTGAATACTGAAGTAAGATGTTTATAAAATATATAATATTTTTTAATCCATATTGGCAATATATTAAAGAAGATTTATATGAAGATAAAAAAGAATTTAATTAGCTCGTTATTAAACTTAAAATATTTCTCAATGCAGGTGCAAGCCCTAAAACAAAAATAACTAATTTCAACAATCCATTCAATGTTTTATTATTTATATTAGAATCAATTAAATATATTGAAAATAAAATAATAGCTATTTTATATGGTATTAGTATCATACTTGTTCCTGCTGAAGATAATATAAAATTAGGAAGGATGTGTTCTTCATTATAATTAAATAAATCAACAGAAATGAATGTTGATGTTGCATCAAGAGTATGAGCAAAATAAATTGATAAGTTATACTTGTTTTTTAATAAATTATATTTTTTATTAAAGATTATAAAAATTAAGTTTATAAAAATCCAAAGGATGATAACTTCAGTTAAAGGAATAAAACTTATTTTTTTAATTTTAAATAATAAATAAAGACTTAAAATAGATCCCATTAGTAATAAAATAATATTATAATCAACATTAAGCTTTTTTTCAAGATATAAACTAATGCAAAATGATAAACTACTGATTATTGCAAGGATAAGGATTAATCCTGGTGTAATTAGAAAATAGTTATATTCCAATATATGATTATCAACAAATACTCTAATAATCGCTCCCATTAGAATGAAAGGGATGCTTGGAGCTATTAATCGAATAGGATCCACTTTAAGTTTTTTAAATAATTTATAAAGAGTAAATATTGTTAGAATACAAATTAAAATGTAAATTGTGGTATTTATTAAATTGTATCCAGAGAAAAAGTATTTCTGTAAAATTAGCATGTTAGAATTTAAATTAGATAACATTTAAAATCATTTATTAATTAAATAAATTAAAATAAGACTTTTAATAACTGATAAACTTTCTCTTATACCTTTATTTGATATTTTAAGTTTGAAATTAAAAGAAAAAAATTAAATGAAAGATATTAGTCGTTCTTCCAGGTATAAATTACTTTTCCATTATATTTGAAATCAATGGATTTTATTTCACTAAGTTTATGGCTTGTTAGCATAGAACTATCTAAACTATATTTAGTATCAGCTTTCACATCATTCCAATTTTTAACAATCGCTGAAGTATCAACTGAATCATCAGTTAAATGAATATCAGCATTTATACTGGCATAACTATGATCTTTTTTAAAGATAGCATATCCACTTAAATTAGGATAATCAAAGTAGTTGGAGCTAACACTAACATCTTTCAATTCAACAGCATCAGCAGTTTTACTACTACTTGAATCACTATCACTTGATGCACAACCTAAACTAAAGCCTACCAATATAAAAACTATAAAAACACTTATAATCGATTTTTTATTCATAATTTAACTCCATACAATTTATTTTCTAACTATTCCTGAAATTCCAAAAAATATTGCTCCTATTGAACCAAATAAACTTATACAAATTAATAAACATACTCCAGATAATAATGTTAATGCACCATATATTTTATGATTTTTTCTTATCATTATACTGAAAATTAATCCAAGTATGCTAAATACGAAAGCTCCTATTGACAATCCAATAATTGAACTTTCACCATTGAAAGATGCATCTAAAGCACCGATAAACATAGCAAAAACAGCACCAATTAAACCAAATATAGATCCTATTATCCCTATGATTAATTCTGTTGTTCTTGGTGTTGGTTCAACTTTAGTTATGGAACTAATATTTTCAATTCTGTCTTCCATTAATTTAACACTCCATTTTTATTTCTCCACAAATATTTGTGCAAAAAAATTTAACATATTTTTATCATAATATTTTTGTGTAGTTAAATTTATTTATGAGAGTTTCTATTAACCTATCAAAAATAGCATATTTTGATAAAGATTATGAATTTTGAAACTCCCATATTTAACCTAATTTGATGATGGTATATAAAGGTGTCGATTATTTACACTCTCCTCAAAACTATAAAAACACTTATAATCACTTTTTAATTCATAATTTAACTCCATTAAATTAATTCTGAATTTTCTATTCTGCTTTTTTATAGTGATAATGGTAATGTTTGTCAATTAATTTAATTATACCTCATATAAATCACCTTTAAATTAAAATTAAAGAATTTATATTAAATATTAAAATTGAGACTGTAAACTTTTGTGGAGGTTTTTTAATTTTTCATGATTTCTTTAATTCAAAATTTTTTTATTTTGAATTTAGATAATCTTCGATTATCTTTAATTATAAAATCTATGATTTTATAAGTTAGAAAAACGAAGTTTTTCGTTTATAAAACATGATTTTCATGAAAACCTACATACTTTTTGACAACCTCAATTTTCCAAAATGTTTATTAATAACCTTCTTGAACTTTTTGATTAACTCTTTCAATTTCAGATATATTTGTGTATTTAATCATCACATTATCTGCTCTTGCACCTTCGTAATAACTATAAATCAAATATGCAATATTAAGCAAACCAAATGTATAAAAAGTAAAGTAAAATAAAATGAAATGAACGAATAAACTTCCATATCCACCACTACGAAACATTCGAACAGTATCCTGACCTCTTTCTTTTTCTCTATATCCTAAGGTAATATACTCATCTATGACAGCTTCCATTTCTCTTGAATTTTGAACTTTTCTAATTCTCATTATTATCCCTCATTCAACTGATTTAATCATCCATTCTTATTTCTGCACAAATATTTGTGAGAGTTTCTATTAATCTATCAAAAATATAGGTGTTAGATTTTCATGAAAAATTGAAGCAACCATAAACATTAATTCATATATTTCCAAGATTATATGTATTAAAATTCTAAAAATACATTAGAAAATGAATTAAAATCCATATATTCTGTTTAAAATCTTTATTTTTTATTTTCAAGCCTTATTCAAAAAGTCGAATTTCATCCTATTTTTGAATATTTTATTTGAAGCTAATACATTAAATAAAGGAATATAAACGAACATTTTTCATTTCTAAGCATTTTAAATTTGTACTTTTGATAATTACTCTGGAATTAATATAAATAAAGGAGAATTTAGATTTGATTTTTTCCAATTTTCTAACACCCTATCAAAAATAGCATTTGATAAAGAATTATGAAACTCCATACTAACCAAATGTGGTGATGGTATATAAAGATGTCGATTATTCATACACAAAATATGTGAATTTTCCAATGAAAAAATGAAAATAATAATAAAACATCATATCAATATATGTTTAAATTAAGTTTATAGAAACTCTCTTAAGTTTCATCAAAAATCATTTTTCAAAAATTAATAAACATAGTTAGGAATAAGAATTATGGGGGGTGTTTTTAAGTAAAGAGTAGATTTATGAATTCGTTGAATTGTTAGATAAGCACATAATTACCAAAAAAATAATCTTTAATTGGAGTAAAATGGACTGACCGGGATTTGAACCCGGGGCCTCCGCCATGCCAAGGCGACGATCTACCATCTGAGCTACCAGCCCAATGTATTATAATATTTAATAATTATTTTTTTTAATTCATTTTTATATGATTATAAATTTTGTTTTTTAATTATATAAACTTAAAAATATAGTTAAACATTAAAAATAATTTTTGTAAAATATTATTATAAATTTTGTATTATCTTATATATAGTGTTTTTGTAGGGGTTAAATTATTAGTGTGTTTGATAATTTAGTTTTAAGGTTCGTAAAATTATATAAACTTGAATATAATATTATTCGTTTATTAGAAACTTTCCATTTATGGATACAACTTTTTAATTATTTTATCCACTTCTTCATCCTGTTTCATAGCTTCTTTAGCCATATTTACTTGAGTTAAATCTGCCTTAGTTTCAGGATACTTAGGAACAGCTGAACATCCTCCATCGTTTAATTCAGATATTGGGAATGTTCCTATTTTCTTAGCTATTTTTTCTATTTCTACTTTATCAAGACCTATAAGTGGACTTAGAATTGGCAAGCTTGTTTTTTCTCTTGTTGCTAAGATATTGGGCAGTGTTTGAGAGGCGACTTGACCAAGGCTACTTCCATCGACAATAGCTGATGCATTTTCTTTTTCAGCTATTTTCTCTGCAATTTTATACATCCCTGATTTACAAAGTACACAGGTTAACTTTTCTGGGGCATGTTCTTTGGAGGCTGTTAGGTATTCTCCATAATTTACTATCCTTGTTTTTATTTTAAAACCAGAAGAGTATTTGTTAAGTTGGTTGATTAATTTTTTAAAGTTTTCTGTGACTTTTGAACCAGAGAATGGAGCATTGTTAAAGTGAATAGCTATTATTTCACATCCTCGCTTCATCATTAGGTATGTTGCAACTGGGGAGTCTATTCCACTTGATACGAGAGCAATTAATCTTCCTTGTGTTCCAAGGGGTAATCCTCCAGTACCTTTAACTTTTTCGTGAAAAATGTATGTGTCTTCGCCACGTATTTCAAGAAATATTGTAATATCTGGGTTTCTTAGATTAACTGGACTTCCTATTTTCTTTATAACCACTGAACCAGCGAAGGCTGAGAATTCTTGTGATGTCATATCGTGTTTTCCAACTCTTCTTGTTCTTATTGCAAATGATTTTTCACTGTCAATCAATCCTAATTTTTCAAGTTCATCGACATAGTCTTCTAAATGTTTCTCAATTTCTTTTAAATCAGTTTTTAAGCTCATGGCTGGAGAGTAGGAAACTATTCCAAAAATCCTTGATAAGGTTTCTAAGCCTTTTTGAAAGTTTTTTGGATAAATAAATAGTCTGGCTTGATTGAGATGTATCTTACCTTTTAACACGGATTTTATGTTGGATATTAATTTGTTTTCAAATCTTTTTCTAACTCGTGGACTTTTTAATGCAATTTCCCCATATCTACCGATTATTAGATCATATTTCATGGAACACTTCCTTAATTATTATATTTTAAATTCTCCTTTATTAATAAGTTGTTTTAATTTAATAGCTATTTTTCTTGCTCTTTGAATATCTGATTGTCTACATGTGATTGGGACATTGTATGTTTTATTTTCTATATCAAAGTCTACGGAGCCTATATTCATTGTGTATGTTGTATTTTTAGATAAATGTACACAGAGTCCACAACCAAAGCATTTGTCTAAATCTATGGTTCCATTTTCGTTGATTGCATTTGTTGGGCATGATTTTTTGATGTTTTCATTATCTTTTTCATTGAATTTCTCAAAGTTGAATGTTGGTCTTTCATCGTAATTTCCCCATACTTTTTCATAGTTAGTTTCTGATAATGGTAGGTGTCTTCCATGAATATCTGCTATTGGAAGGTTTATATCTTTATTTAGTATTCTGATTTCTTCAAAGACTTTTTCATTTAATATTGGAAGGGGAATAGCTATTGAGTCATAGATTTCTGGTCCTGCTCCTGTTTTAAATCCACCAAGATATTCTCCAGACATTTGAAGCATATCAGCTGTTAGCATTAGATTGGGTTTTATATCTGAACTTCTTGTACCACTACCGATCACAGTTCCTTTGGCTCCGTTAAGTAGAATTTTAGTTCCTTCTTTGATTAAGGTCTTACTTGCATTGTTTTGTATTGGGTTCAGTTCACCACACCCAGAAAAGGTAAATTGGTCGAAACTTCCTTTCATTGGGATTCCATTGAATATTGAATTAACAACATCATTTTCTGGGTTTATAAAGGCTGTGTAGTTTTTGAATGCCATTCTTGTTCCTATAATCTGGGCTCTCCCAAAATCTTCAATTGTCACTGTTTTATCAAGTTTTGTTTCATCAATGGTTTCTACTTCAATATCTATTTCTTCTCCATTTAAAATATCTTTAAATAGAAATCCTCCACCATACTCGTGATTTTTTATGCTGTGCTCTGTTCCGTATACAATGAGGTCTAATGAACCTAATTGTTCATTGGGGCAGGGACCTGGAAATGCAGGAACTCCATTAAGATAAGCTTTTTTGGCTTTTTGGAAGGCTCCTGGTTCAGTAACTCCAATGTGAAATATGGCTGCTGTTCCAGACATTATTCCACAGGTTCCTGTTGTTACTACATCCACATCTTCAAAACTTAGTTTTTCTTCGTTTCTAATTGAATTTTTTATTTCTTCTGCTGTAAATATGTTGGCTTCACCATTAGCTATTTTTTTGTTTATTTCTTCAACTGTTCTTGTCATTTTATTCTCCTTAAATAAATTTTTTATGATTATTTAAGTGATCAATAATATAATATTTTATATAAATTAAATTATTTTTCATTACATATAAATCTTAACAATTGTTATATTTTAAATTATATATATGATTATTAATAATTATAAATACTTATAAATTAAAATAAAAAATTAAAATAAAAGTTAATATAAATATTTAATTATAAAATAGTTATCAATTGAAATAATAAAGTTTATATGATCAATGAAATCATCTTTTAACATAAATTACGCTCATCTATAACTCTTTTTGCTTTTCCATCGCTTCTTGGTAAGTTTTTCGGCTCAACTATACTGACTTTAAATATTAAACCAGTTTCATTTTCAATATAATCTTTAATCATTCTTTTAACTCTAATCATTTCTTTAATTTCATCAAAAAAAAGTTCTTTTGATGCTTCAACTTTTATCTCAACTTCATCCATTAGTTTAGGTCTTCTAACGATAATTTGATAATTAGGTTCAATGTTATTAACTTTAAGTAAAGCTTTTTCGACTTGAGAAGGAAATATAGAAACACCCTTAACCTTTATCATATCATCAGTTCTACCTTTAATCTTTGAAATTCTTGCTGTTGTTCTACCACAGAAACAGGGTTCATGAGTAATTGAGGATATGTCCTTAGTTCTAAACCTGATAATTGCCATTCCTTCTCTTTCTAAATTAGTTATAACAAGTTCACCTTCTTTATTTTCACCTAAAACTTCTTCAGTTTTTGAATCAATGATTTCTGGATAGAAAATATCTTCACTAACATGTAACCCATTTTGAGCTTTACATTCCATAGCAACACCAGGACCTATTAGTTCTGTTAATCCATAAATATTGTAAGCAGGGGCATGAAAGGTTTTTTCAATCTTATTCCTCATTTCTTCAGTCCACATTTCCGCTCCAAAACCAATAGCTTTGAGATTAATATTTTTTAAATCGATTCCTTCTTCTTTAGCTAGCTCACCAAGATAAATTCCATAGGATGGTGTAAATATGAAAACGGTTGTCTTTAAGTCTTTTAAAATTTCTATTTGTCTTCTACTTTGTCCTGTTGATATTGGAATTACAGTAGCTCCAATCTTTTGTGATCCATAATGAATTCCAAATCCCCCAGTAAATAAACCGTATCCATGAGTATTTTGTATTACATCATTTTCATCGATACCCACCATTGTAAGACCTCTTGCAACAACTTCACTCCACAAATCAAGGTCTTTTTTAGTGTATCCTGAAATTACAGGTTTCCCAGATGTTCCTGATGAAGAATGGATTTCAATGATCTTTTTTTGGTCAACAGCAAAAATTTTAAATGGATATGCTTCTCTTAAATCATCTTTTGTTGTTAATGGAAGTTTTTGAATATCTTCTAATTGCTGAATATCTTCTGGAAAAATATTTAATTCCCTATATTTTTTATGATAGTAAGGAACATTATCATAGACTCTTTTCACAATTTTCTGTAGCTTTTTTAATTGTAATTCTTCAAGTTCTTCTCTTGATAAAGTTTCTTCTTTTGCCCAAATCATATAAAATTCCTTCAATATAAATCTTAGTTTTCATTGAATAGTTATTCTAATGGGTTAATTAGTTTTATAATTTTATTTTAATTATTTTTATTCAATAATTTTATTTATCAATAATTTTATTAATGATTTGTTTATCATGAGTTTATTATTGATGAACTTACTTGTCATTGACTTTTTTATGTTACTTTAAATTTTTTACATCTTTAAACAAAAACTTTATAAGTATAAAAAATAAAATGTTTATTATTATTTTTCATTGTAATTTTTTAAATTTTGATTTGACAGCTTGATTTCAAATTTGATTTATTGTCATGATTTTGAATTTATTTTTAATTAAAAGTTGTTTTTAATTAATATTGTTTTAATTAATATTTATTTTAATAGCTATTCTTTTAAATTCATAAAAAATATATTATAATATTTATTCATGTTTTTAGTTTTATTTTTAAAAGTTCGCTTTTAATTTATTAAGTTTAAAATTTAAAAAATATTACTTAATATATTAATTAATAAGATGTTAACCAGTAAGATATTAAAAATAAGATATTAACAGTAAAATATTAATTATTGAGAGATTAAAAAGTAAATGTTAATAGTAAAATATTAATCATATGAAATAATAAAATAATGGTTGTTAAATAATATCTAATATTAATTTCTATGATAATATCCTGATGATAATGTTTATATAATGATAATATCTGATTTATTACTTAAACTAAGATATTAGGCTTGTCTTGAAGAGGTTTAATGTTGTCAAGAGGAAGTAAAAAACCTAAATGGATGAAAGATATAGCTAAAGAACGTATGGATATACTATTTACTTTGGCAGTGAAAGAATTTTCACAAAACCCATCAAGATCTCATAGATATGTAGAGTTAGCAAGAAATATTTCCAAGAAATACAACACTAAAATTCCTCAGAAATGGAGTCGTAGCTATTGTAAAAATTGTTACAAATTTTTATTGTCTGGCAAAAACTCCCATACTCGTCTGGTTTCAAGTGAAGTGCATATTAAATGTCACGAATGTAATAATGTAATGATAATTCCTTACAAGAAAGAAAAGAAACTAAAAAGGAGATTAAATATTAATGCTTACATTATCAAAAAAAAATCTAATGAATAAATCTCTTTCAACAATAACAATTAACATCGGTAAATCTGGCATTAATGAAAATATGTTTGAAGAGATAAAACGTCAACTTAAAGCCAATGAGGTCGTTAAATTACGATTTGCTAAAGGACTTGTAAATGAAAAAGAATCTTATATCAATGACATATTAAACAGCACTAAATCTAAACTTGTTGATTTTAGAGGTAATGTCGCTGTTATTTATAAGAAAACCAGTCTTTAATGCTGTATTGTTTTTAATAAATTCACATAGTGATGTGTATATTATATAAACTATGATTTAGTTGTATATGATTAATTAATATGTGATTTATTAATGCGTGTTTTGATTATATTTGATTTATATTATAATATAATAAAATTAATTTAATAATATAATAGATGGTGTAATAAATTATTTTTTAATATCTATAGTTTTAATACAATAAAATGAATAATATAAAGTATAGGTTATTGAATATAGATTATATATAATATTAAATGAATAATTACTAATATGTCTTAGAATCTAATTTTGCATCAAATAAATTAAATTATTAAATAGTATTAATGATGATAATAATAATTTAAAAGTAGTTTGTATATTGCATAAAAATTATTAAAATAAAAATTTATTTTAATAAAATGTTTTACTTTAATAAAAATGTATTTTCAATGAAATGAATAAAGGAGAATTAATATGGTTACAGTATATGATGTTCCTGCAGATTTATTAATAAGGTATGTTGCAGATGATTTTAATAACAAAAATGATAAAATTAAAGCTCCTGATTGGAGTAATTTTGTTAAAACAGGTGTTCATAAAGAAAGGACACCAGACATGATTGATTGGTGGTATGTGAGATGTGCGGCTCTATTAAGAAGAGTTTATGTTGATGGTCCTGTTGGAATTAACAGTCTTAGAACATTTTACGGTGGAAAAAAGGACAATGGTGTTAGTCCTGAAAAATTTAGAAAAGGAAGTGGATCCATTATTCGTGGAGCATTACATCAATTAGAAGAAGCAGGATTTGTTGAAAAGGTTGAAGGTGGAAGAATTGTTACTCCACAAGGTAGATCTTTCTTAGATAAGTCTTCTGCAGAGATAATTAAAGATGTTCCAGAACTTGAGAAATATTAGTTAATAGAATTTAGTTAATAAATTATTACTTAAGTACAAATATTAATAATATTAATTAATCAACTATAAGTAGAAATAATGATTACAGCTATTTTTCATCTGTAAATGATATTAAGAAGTTAAAATGATACTAAGTTATATGATACTAAAATAGTTCCAGAATAACTAATATTCTGCAGAATAATTAATATCTTACTTAATACTCTTTTGGGAGGGTTATACTATCACTGATATTGATGAATTAAGGCGAAAGAGAATGGAAGAGTTGCAACAACAAGCTATGGTCGCTGAAAACCAGCAAAAGATGCAACAAGAAATGGAAGTGCAAAAAAAACAGGCAATGATTCAAATATTAACTCCTGAAGCTCGAGATAGGTTAAATAATTTAAGATTAACTAAACCTGATTTTGTTAATCAAATTGAGTTACAATTAATTCAGATTGTTCAATCTGGCAGTGTTAAAAATAAAATAACTGATGATCAACTTAAGGATCTGCTAAGAAGAGTTTCTGGTAGTAAAAGAGAAATTAATATAAGAAGAAGATGATTAATAATCATTGAAGAACGGTTATAAGTGATTTAATGAATACTGCTGTTTTATATAGTGGTGGTAAAGATAGTTCTTTAATAGCTATTATCCTAAAAAAAATGGGATTCAATCCCATATTAATAAATGCTAATTTTGGAGTTTTTAAATCATATGTTCCTGCTCTAAACTCTGCAAAATCTTTATGTTTAGATTTTGACATTTTAGAATTAGATAAAGAGATTCTTGAGAAAGGAGTTGATATGATTATTAAAAATAAATTTCCAAATAATGGTATTGATTATATTCATAAAGAAGTGATTGAAAATCTATCTGATTTAAAATATGGTATTATTGCTGATGGAACCAGAAGAGATGATAGAGTTCCTAAATTAACTAAAAATGAAATTAGAAGTTTGGAAGATAGAAAAAATATCCAATATCTTAATTTAGATGGCTTTGGTTATAAAACCATTGATTTCATTGCTAATAATTTATTTAAGTTCAAAAAAGAAAAGAGTAATAGAGAAAATAGTTCTGATTATGAAGTTGAAATTAGATATCTGATTGATGAGAAAGGTTTTAAATCTTCTGAAATCTTTCCAGAACATTATCAAACCAGAGTTATTGGATTTAAAATGTAGGTGAGTAAATGAGTAGAAATAAACCATTAGGTAGAAAATTGAGGCTTGCAAAAGCTTATAAGCAAAATAGAAGAGTTCCTTTGTGGGCAGTAACTAAAACCAGTCGTGGTGTTAGATTTAAACATAAACCAAGGCATTGGAGAAGAAATAGTCTCAAAGTATAATTAAGGAGATTTTTATAATGGAAAGAGTATATACTATACCACTTAGAAAAGCTAAAAGGGTTCAAAGAACTATAATATCACCAAGAGCTATTAGAGAAGTTCAAAATTTTTTAAAAAAGCACATGAAAACTGAAGAAGTTAAACTTGATAAAAAGGTTAATGAAAAAATTTGGGAAAGAGGCATTCAAAAAATACCTTCTAAAATTAAAGTTAAAGCTGTTAAAGATGATGACGGCGTGGTTAAAGCTACATTAGAAGAATAATATTTTAAATTGTGTTTTAGAGCATTATCTAATATAATTATCTAATATAATTATCTAATATAAATATCCATATAAATTATTCATATATTATATAATATTTAGTTGAATTATTTTATTTATAGTGGATATAATAATAATCTAAAAAATATAAAATTGTCTGAGATATAAATTTTGGTGAATCAATGCTTAAAAGAATTGATCTTATGGGGAGTCCTAATTTAGGTGTCTATATATCGGTCACTAATGAAATTGCGATTATTCCTACAAATCTTGAAGAGTCAATGGAAGAAGTTCTAAAAGAAGTATTGAATGTAGATATTATAAAAACTTCTATTGCGGGAAGTAACTTGGGAGGAGCTTTAATAGTAGGTAATTCTAATGGATTAGTTGTTTCCCCATATACATTTGATAGAGAGATTGAATTATTAGAAGAACATGGAATTAATGTTGCTAAACTTCCAGATAAATATACTGCAATAGGAAATATAGCTATTGCAAATGATAACGGTGCTGTTGTTAGTCCATTACTTTCTGATAAATCTATTAATCTTATTGAAGATGTTTTAGATGTTTATGTGGAAAGAAAATCTATTGCAGGGTTTAATATTGTAGGGTCTTTAGCTAATATTACTAATAAAGGTGCTCTTCTTCATGTTGATACAACAAAAGAGGAACTTAAATTTATTGAGAAAGTTTTTAAAGTTCCTGCTGGTACTGGTACTGTTGGAAGAGGGAATGTTCTTGTTGGTGCATGTACATTAGCAAATTCTTTCGGAGCTTTAGTTCCTCAGGAGACATCTGGTCCAGAGATGTTGCATGTTGAAGAATCATTAGGTTTTCTTGATGATTAGTTTTTTAATAATGAGAATAACAAAAATCAAATATTTTTCTAAGTTTTTTTCTTGGTAGTAATAGACTTAAAGTAGGAGAATTAAAAATGAAGACGAAGATTTATAGAGTAAAAGGAAAATTTGCATTAGGTGAAGAGACTCAAATTTTTACAAAAGAGCTTAAAGCAGTAAATGAAGGAGATATATACGAAAAAATCTATGCAGATTTTGGAAGTAAACATAGAATTAAGAAAAACATGATTAAAATAGAAGAAATTAATGAAATAAGTCCTGATGAAGTTATAGATCCTTTAATAAAAGCATTAGTTTAAATTTAATTATTAGATTTTTATAAATGAATTTTGGCATAATTTGATTAAAGTTATTATATTTATTATTTTCAAAAATATTACTTACAAGTAAAATATTTTATAAAAAAATTATTAAGATGTAAAAATGTCTTATATCATAATTAAATTTTTAATCTGTATATTTATTTAGAACATATAATATTATCTATATATGATTATTTATTAATTTCGTATGTGATGTTAAACTTATATTTCTAACTTAAAAAAATAAATTCTTTTAATTATAATTCAGTCTCTTAAGTTTACATTTTTGAGTTTACATAGATATTAAGTTTATATTATGCTTTATTAAAAATTTAAATGAAGGTAATCATATGGAAAATCCACAAAATGAGTTAGAAAACATAATGAATCAGATCAATATTTATAAAAACCAAGCTGAAATCGTACAACAACAAATTGATACTATCCAAACATCTTTGAATGAAGTTGGAATTTTAGAAGCAACAATTGACGATGTTCAAGGTAAAAATGTTCTCAATACATTGGTTCCTGTTGGTGCAGGTTCCTTTATGGAAGCAGAAATTAGTAATACTAATGATATAATTATGAGTATTGGTGCTGGTGTAGCTATTAGGAAAAATATTGAGGATGCCAAAGAAACTGTTGATCAACAGAAAAAAGATTTACAACAAAGTTTAGACAAAATGTTAGTTAATTTAGAGAAAATAAGTAGTGTTATTTCTCAACTTTCACCAAAGGTTGAAGAACTTATGATGAAAGCTCAAATGAACAGACAACCTCAAATGAGTATGTAATTTTCTAATTTTAACATTTTGTATTTATAAGAATCTTTTGATTTATAATTTATATTATAGTCATTATGGTCGTGTTTATCAATTATTAATTAATTATATCTTTATAAAATATCTTTAAATAGATTTAAATAATGTATATTAATTATTAAAATTTTATAAGAACCTTTTAAAACATGAAATTAGAAAATTTCATTAAATTTCTTTCAGAAATAAGGGATACTTCGTCTCCTAAGTTTTTCATTTCATTCAAAACTAACGAAAACTTCGTTTTCTAAGTTCCTCACTTTGTTCGGAACAACGAAAAATCAGAGATTTTTCTAAATTCTCATGCTTCGCTTGAGAATAAACGGAACCTTCGGTTTCTAAGTTGTCTTTGACAACAAAGGAACCTTCGGTTTCTAAGTTTCTCACTTTGTTCGGAACAACAGGAACTAAAGTTCCCTAACTTATCTAAAGATAAGAAAGTTTAAGAAAATTAAAAATCAAAGATTTTCTAACTTAACAAGTTAAGGTTCATCAAAACTTATTTTTTAAAAATAATAAAATCCCTTTTTAAAGAATTATTTTACAATTTTATAAAATTTTACAAATGACAGTATTTTATTATTATCATTATTATTTTATTTTAAATGGATTATTTTTTATTAGATATTTTAAACACATTTATTAAAAAATCAATTTTTAATTTTTCTTATAAAGCTTTATATGAATTAAATCAATAAAATAATAAAATAACTAATCATAAAAAAATAGTAAAAATAACTCTTAGGTTTTATTTAAATTAATTATGATATACTGATTGAGTTGGGATATATTGGTTGGATATAGGATGTAACTCTATGCTATATTAAGTTGGGGGCAGATATATTGTTTGAATCGTTGAAAAAAAAATTTAGTAATGTAGCTAATAAACTCACGAAAAAAGTTTCAGATGAAGCAAAAAAGGAGAACAACATTGAAGAAGAACAAGGGGAAATTTTAGATGAAATTAATGAACTTTCAAGTCTTGACTGCGAAGAAGTTTCAACGGATAAATCTTTAGAAAGAGAAGCACTGAAAGTTAATGAAGAAAAATATGATACTGATGAAGATGGATTTAATAATTTAGAAAAAGATCTTGAGGATGAAAAAGATGTTATAGATGATGAATTAAGTTCAAAAGATAAAAAATCTAAGAGAAAATCATTTAGAAAATGGTTACCTTCTTTTGGAGAAAAAACTGAAGATATAAAATCTGAAGATGTAAGTTTCACTGGTGAAGAAGTTTCAACTGATGAACCTAAAGCAAAAAAAAGTAAATTAGGATTTCTTTCATTTATTAAAGAAAAAACTATTTCTGAAAAAGATATTGAAGACATACTTTGGGAACTTGAATTAGGTCTTTTAGAAGGAGATGTAGCTATTGATGTTGCTAATATTGTTGTTGAGTCAGTAAAAGAAGATCTTGTTGGAACAAAAATTGGAAGAAGTGATGAAATTGCCGATGTTACCTATCTTGCATTAAAAAATGCAGTCTCTAAAATAATCGATGTTGATGGCAAAAATATTACTAAAATGTTGGAAGAAGCCAAAGAAAAAGGCGAACCTTTAATTGTGATGTTTGTTGGAATAAATGGGACTGGAAAGACAACAACAATAGCTAAATTAGCTAATTATTATTTAAAAAAAGGTTATACTCCTGTTGTTGCGGCTTCTGATACATTTAGGGCTGGAGCCATTGAACAAATTACACATCACACAGATAATCTTGAAATTAAGGTAATCAAACATCAAAAAGGTTCTGACCCAGCGGCAGTTGCATACGATGCTATTGAACATGCTAAATCTAAAGGAAAAGAGTTGGTATTAATAGACACTGCTGGTAGGATGCAAACAAATACTAATCTTATGGATGAAATGAAAAAAATAAAAAGAATCACAAAACCAGATATAATTATATTTGTTGGTGATGCACTAACTGGTAATGATGCTGTTGAACAAGCAAGCAAATTTAATGATACGATAGATATTGATGGTGTTATTTTAACTAAAGCGGATGCTGATTCAAAGGGTGGAGCATCACTTTCAATATCTCATGTTATTCAGAAACCAATCTTGTTCTTAGGAATCGGTCAAGGATATGATGATATTATTGAGTATGATCCAGATTGGATGTTAGAACAACTTTTTAGTTAATTTAAGTATATGTATTAATAGTATATTTTAAAAATTATTTTTTTTAAACTAAGAGAGTATAGTACTTTCAAAAACTCTTATAACATTTTTGTTAAAGATTTTTATTAAAAAATTATCCTTAAGTTGTTTAATTACTTAATTTTGTGTTGTGTATTCTTTTTTCATTTTATTCTCAACATATTTTTTATGAGCAAAATAAACAATTAAAAATAGGACGATCGGAGTGAAAATGGTTCCTAAAAGATTAGGGATTATAATGTTTAAATCCTCTTTTAAAAATCCATAAATAGTCCAAAAGAAGCTGTTTAAAAACATAAAAAGAATCATAACTGGGTTGATCCCTTCGTGGGTTTTATTATTCCACATATCTCTGATTTATAGTAGCATTGCTAAATTTAGAAGCACTGCAAAAGTTGCTGCAAGAGCACCTGTTGGTTCTATTAAAGAGTCCATATTATTTCCACTCATAAAATTATAATTAGTTTTTTTAGTGATTATATTGTTAAAAAATGAATTTTTTTATAACTGTCTGATTCTATAATTTTAAAATATATTCTAAAAATAATAGAATCGAAAATTTTTTAAAACTTTAGTTTTAATTTAAAGCTTTTTTTTTAATGTTGTATTAAAATACGAAATTTTTAAAAAAATTTATTTGTTAGACCTTATTTATATACTTTTTGGAAATATAATATAATTTTTTCTTTATTAACCTTCTTTTTTTATATCTACTTTTTTTCCTTCAGCCATAGGGATAATTTCAAAGATAGGATCATCGAAACTCATATCAAATTCTTTTCCATCAATTAACATATGCTGAAAAATAGCTAAAGAGGATACTTCTGAATGAGGCTGGTTTGTAATGGATACATTCCAATCTGCTTTTTTATAAACCTTCGTTGGAACTCTTGGACCTCCAACAACAATTAATTTGTCCTTCACAGATTTCTGAATATCATTAATAATGTTTTGAACTTGAAGACCATACATAGTCAAATGAATGACTTCTCCACCACTATTTTGATACTCTTCAATTATATTCATGTAATTTTTACTGTAGGCAATCTCAAAAGAACCACCCCATCTTTTAACAAGGTCATTAACATTTTCCATCAATTTTTCGTCTGGTTCTCCAGATAAATAAATTTTTGAAGCTCCAAAAGCTCTTGCTGTTAGACACACATGTGTACTTATACGAGTATCTCTTTTTTTCCTATGATTAAGTCTTAATACTTCAATTTTCATAATAAATCACTAAAATTAAATTAAGATAAAAGCTATTAGAATAAATAATCCAGAGAATAATCTGCCTATTTCATTAGAAGCCCCTAAAACATCGCCTGTGGCTAATTTAAAGTTCTTTTCACTAAGCATTGAAACAATGGCTCCACCTAAAATTCCTCCGATTACACCAAAAACTCCAGTGTAACTTAGTAGAAGATAGGAAATAGCTATTCCCAATGCAGTAGCTATCATATATTTTATAACATTCAGATACTCAATAAAAAATTTTCCAGTTCCATCAGTACTTGGTTTTGAAGAGATAGCAACTGTTAATAATGAAAATTTAGTGGACATTTCTATTATTATAATAGCTGAAAATAATTTAAAGCTCAATATGGAATCTAAAATACCTACGGTAATTATTCCAACAATAAAAAACAGTCCCATCGCCCCTGTTCCAATCATAGAATCTCTCATAATAGCTATTTTTTTTTCAGGTGATCCATGAACCATTATTCCATCCCCAAAATCCAGTAAGCCATCTAAGTGATGAAATCCAGTTATATATAAAAAAAATCCATATAGAATAGCTGATGAAAGTAGGCTTGGAAATTTTAGGAACTCTACAAGAAAATAGCTAATTAAAAATCCTAAGATGCCTATTAATCCACTGATAAATGGCCATAACCATGTAATTTTAGCCATACTTTTAATTGTTGTATGGATTCTAATTGGTAAGATTGTTGAGAAGCTTATAAGGCCGCAAATAGCTCCGAATAAAGAAGATTTCTCTTGAAAATAATCGTCTTTATTTTTATCTTTCATTTAAACACTTTTTATATTTTAAGTTTTTATATAATATTTTAATAAGATTTTTATATGCATTAACTAATAAAATTGATAATTCAACTTTAAATATCCATAATATTTATTTATAAATATTTAATTTTATTAATATTTAATAATTTATATATTAAATTAAAATTAAACTCAATTGATAATAATATATTCACTATAAGATATTGAATTTGATAATTTTTATAGTTTTATAAAATTTATAATTTTTATTTAAAATATTGAATTTATAAATTATTTAAATAAGGATGAGGTAAATGATTTTTTATAAATTAGTATTGTTAGATAGTCTTAACATTATTAAAATTTTTAATCAATAATATATGTTTTTGGCATTATTTAATTTAGTATAAAGCATTATTTAATTTAGTATAAATATTAATTAAACAAAAATAATCATGCAATCTCCTCTATAAAATATTTTATATTTTTAATAAATTTATTGATTAATCTTTATTTTTGTAGTTATAATGATTACAAATATTATTTTTTAAAAATGAGAATTAAAATATAATAAATTGAAATTTAATTAAATAAGGCTAATCATTTATTTGCTAAAAAATATGTCATGAACTTAATATTATTACTAACAATATTTATTAATGTATTACATTTTTTATTTTATTTTTAATTTCTTTATTTCTTTTTTAAAAGATTATATTTTATTTAATTTTATATTTTAGATTAATTCATTCTTTATTTTGATTTCAACAAGATTATTGTCTTTCACTGATTTATTAATGTGGAAAATGAAATTATTAGTTTATAATAAAGTATTACATTTTCGATAACAGGCTACTTCATTGGTTTTTATTGCATTTAAAGAGTTGTTAATTCTGATTATTAGATAGTATTGCATATATTGTACTTTTTTTAATTTTAAGAATTTTTTTTTTCAAAAACTTTAGAAACACTTATATACTTATTACTATTTATATTACATTTGGAAGTTGAGAACTTTTGTGGATTTTTTTAATTTTTTGGCTTTATAGAAATTCTATTATATTATATAATCGCATATTATATACGGATTTTCATAAAGACCCCTCCACATTTTTTGACAACATCCATTTAATATATTACAAGATATCAACAGTCTATTTAATCATCTTAGTTTAGAATGTAACTCTTTACAGTAAGGTGATTAGCATTGAGTTGATGAAAATAAAGGAGGCGAATTTAATGTTTAGTCCACAAGTAAATGTAGCATTAGGTTGTAATTCACAATCCCCTAAAGGAATGATGCACATGCTTTCATTTGATCAATCAAACGAATAAACTTAAAACATATTATTTAAATTTTTATTTTTTTTTTATTATTTTTTTATTATTTTTTTATTATTTTTTTATTATTTTGGAGGTGTTTTTGTTGTGTTCAGGGGTTCCTGTGATTAAAAAAGGTTTTATTTTAAATGTTGGACCTATTGCATCTTATTTGTATAATGTTAAAGACACTATGTTAAAAAATGTTTTATTAAATAATGATGCTGTGAATATCTTCACAAAATGTGATGGATTAAATAGTATTGATATGATAAGTCAAGATTTATCTTCTGAATATGGTGAAAATTTTGAGGATATTAAGAATATTGTGAGTTCTTTTATTCTTAATACAAACTATTTTGAGATTTTAGATGAACCTGAATTTCGAAAAGTTGAATTAACAGGATTTGAAGATTTACAGGTTCCATTGCATTTACTTGTTGAACTCACTGATTACTGTAATTATTATTGTAAGCATTGTTTTAATGATTCTTCTTCTAATAAAAATACTTTCATTGATGCAGATAAACTGTTGAGTTTTTTAAATGAAATATCAGAAATGGGTGTTCATACAATTGATTTAAGTGGAGGCGAACCTTTAAATCATCCAAAATTTAATGAAATAGTTGAGTTTGCTTCTAAGATGTTTAAGAAAGTCACAATTATCAGTAACGGCACTTTAATAAATAAAAAACATATAGATATTTTTAAGAAATATAAAGATAAAATTACTTTAAGATTAACCTTAAACAGCAGTACTCCTGATCATATGGATGATTTTTGTGGTAAAGTTGGTGCTTTTAATAAAGTAATGAAAATAATTCCACTACTTGTTAAAGAAGGGGTGAATGTTGAAGCTGCTATGAATGTGACTCCATTTAACCAAGATGATATTGAAGATACATTGAAATTATCGATGGATTTAGGATGCTCAAAATTAGAGCTGGGGATAATTTCGCCAATGGGAAGAGCTATGGATAATAATGAATTAGTTTTTTCTGATGAAGAATTTTTTAATTTTGAAAATGAGGTTAATAGAATTATTGAAGTTTATAAAGATTATATATCTAAATCAGAAGAGTATAATGCAATGAGTGAGATTAATAGTGGTGAATTTAGCTTAGGTAATTGTGGGGCAGGTGTTAAATCTATAAGTATAAGTCCCTTAGGCAATGCTAAACTTTGTCCAATAGATGTGAACCCTTATTTTACTATGGGCAATGTGTTAAATGAGAATTTAAAAGATGTTCTTTTGAGGATTGGGGAATTCCGCTTTGATAAAATAAACAAGCCACAACCTATGGATTGTGGGTCATGTGATCATCTTAAATTTTGCCAACATTGTATTGTTAAAGGATGTATTCAATATAAAGAAATTGGAAATCAGTGTTTTTGGGGCGAAAAATACTTAAAAAATCAGATAACACATTAGTAAGATTAATTTTTAGTTTCTAATATGGTAAAAAAGTTTTTTTCAAAGTTTTGTTTTTCGTGTAAAAATAATTGTTAGACAACTTCAATAATTAATCCCTGTTTTGAGATTAAAATACTAATTTTTTTTATAGATTATAGTCCTTGAAATAATTTTTTTTAATTAATTGACTTTTTAAATAATATATAATATCATTTTTTTTAAATAAAGATATTTTTTAATATTAATTAATTTTAATATTATTTAATAAGGAAATAAATTATTTTTAGTTGATAGTTTTAAAAGCAAAGAATAAATTCTTCTAAGTTAAAAATAAATTTTTAACAATAAAGAATAAATCCTTCTTTTAATAATAGAAAAATTATATGAAAAATTAATTAATTAATTAAATTATTAATAATCAAGGAATGAATTCCAAAAATTTTATTTAAAATATATTGAATATAAAAAAATAAATATACAAATCAATATAATACAATTAAATTTGTGTTATAATATTATTACTCTCACTTTTTAAAAATATTATAGATGCTTTTAAAAGTTTAAGAAAATTTAAAATAAATAAAACTCCGTTTTCTAAGTTTCTCATTTCATTCGAAACAACGGGATTTTGTTCCCTAAGTTTCTCATTTCATTCGAAACCAAAGATTTTCTAACTTCAAAAGCTAAAGTTTTCAAAGTGTAGGAAATTCTGCATTGTATTCATTATTATTATTATTTTAATTTGTTAGGAGGTATTTATTATTAAGTTTGATTCTCTTTTTTTCTTCAATAAATTCATGAAAAGAATACATTGGTTAGTTTTTTTATCTATTTTGGGTTTAAGTATTCTTTCTTTTTCTTTTTCTTTCATTACTCCCATATTTTTTAAAGTTCTGATTGATAATATTTTTATAAATAAACAGCTTTATTTTTTAAATACAGTCATCATTGGAATGATATGTATTTTCATAATATCATCTATTACATCTTATTTTAATAATTATTTAATGGGTAAATTGGAATATAAATTATATAAAGAGATTTCTGAAAAATTATTTTACATAATTCAAGCATCTTCAATGAAAAATAAATGGAGTAATGATACTGGAGACTTACTGATAAGAGTTATAGGAAACGTACAAATTGCAACTAAAATTGTATCAAGAATACTGCCTCAGATAGTTACAAGTTTATTTACAATTATTTTCCCGTTCATTATAATGTCTTATCTTAATCTCTATTTAGCACTTGTTACTATTAGTCCATGTGTATTGTTTATTTTTTTAAATTTATATTTAGGTAAAAAAATAGAATTGAATCAAAAAAAAGTTTTAACAATATATGGTGCTATTTTTGCACTGTTAAAAGAATTATTTTCAATTATTCCAGTTATTAAAGCATACAATCTTAACAATTGGGCTTGTGAAAAACTTGAAAATATAAATAACGATTACTACTCAAATTCCATGATTTTCACTAAAATTTCATCGGTCAATGCTTCTTTAAATAATTTATTTAGTGCAGTTCCTGTAATTTTATTCATTGTCATTGGTGGAAGAATGGTCATAGATGGATCATTAACAATAGGAACATTCACAGCATTTTTGTCATATATATCCATGTTTTTTACTCCAATTTCTCAAATATCTTCATATTGGGCATTATATAAATCATCAACCCCTGCAATAGATAGAATAAATGAAGTTATGGATATGGAAATTGAAAAAAGAGAAGGTGGAAATTTGAATATTCAAGAAGGTGAAATAGTTTTTAAGGATGTCGAGTTTGCTTATAATCAGAATATAATTCTAAAAAATTTTAATGTTCATTTCAAGAAAGGTTTAAACTATATAATTGGGGAAAATGGGGCAGGTAAAAGTACGATTATCCAGTTGATTTGTGGATTATATCTGCCGAATAAGGGTGAAATAATGATAGATAATCAGAATATATCTGAAATAAGGCAGAAGAATTTATTTGAAAATATTTCTGTTGTGTTTTCAAATCCTTATCTATTCAGTGGATCAATATATGAAAATATTATAATTGGAAATCTTGGAGCAAATAAAAATGATGTTGTTGATGTTTGTAAATTGGTTGAATTAGAAAGTTTCATAGAAAAACAGCAAGAAGGATATGAATACAATATTGGTGAATCAGGACAACTATTGTCTAGTGGTGAACGGCAAAAAATAGCCTTAGCAAGAGCACTTATAAAAAAAAGCCCGATTTTATTATTAGATGAAGCCACAAAGTCAATTAATGAAGAAACAAGAAAATCTATGAACAAAACATTGAACAAAATCAAAAACCAAAGAACGATCGTGGTGGTCACACATAACTTAGCTGAAATAGAAACTGATTCTAACATAATAAAATTATAATTTTTTGGAGACTGTAAAAAAGTGTGGAGTTTTTCATGAAAATTCATATTTGATATAAATGAAAATAAAGAAAACTCCGTTTTCTAAGTTCCTCACTTTGTTCGGAACACTGGGAATTTCATTCCCTAAATTTCTCGCTCTGCTCGAAATAAAACGGAAACTTTGTCCTAAATTTCTCACTTTGTTCGAAAT
Organism: Candidatus Methanovirga procula; assembly: GCA_031280375.1. GTDB lineage: Archaea > Methanobacteriota > Methanobacteria > Methanobacteriales > Methanobacteriaceae > Methanovirga > Methanovirga procula. Next base: position 23,667 of record JAITGU010000084.1, read on the forward strand.
TAAAAATTTTCTAAGTTAAAACAAGTTATCATTTTTTTATAAATAATCTTAAAATTTATTTAATAAAATAAACTTATAATTAACAATTAATTTATATTTAAGGTTAAAACATTGAATTATTTTGAATTAAATTTCAATAATAATTATTATTAAATATATATAATATTAAAAATATTTAAAATATTTTAATTTAAAATATTTTATAATACTAATTGTTATTTTTTACATTATTGATGAAATAGTATTTTTTGAAAAATACTTAAATGATAAACAGTTAAATGAAATATTAAAAAATAAGTGGAGTATAAAAAATGGAGTTACCAAAAAGACCTGATGTTTCTTATAAAGATATAGATAATATTTTTGAAAATTCTTTAAGTCAATTAAAATTCTTCTATATTTTGAAATCATCAATTGATTTAAAGTTGTATGATCACCTTAAAGACTACAAATCCTTTGAAGAAATTTCCAGTATAATAAATATCAAACCAATATTAGCATATTATATCTTAGAAATCCTTTCTAAATTAAAACTTGTAGAAAAGAAAGACAATTTATATAAAAATTCTGAAATATCTAACTTGTACTTAAATAATGAATCTATATACTGTAAAAATAAAGGCTTTATCTTAACTGCAGAAAAAATTAATATGTGGGAGAATTTAGTAAATACAATGAAAGGCAACATTAAAAGGAATGATAACAATCATTTTCCTTTAATAATTCAAGTTATGGGTGAAAATACTATTTATGGAGATTTGTACGATGTTGTAGAGTTGATTAATAATTTAGATGAATTTAAAAAGGCTAAAAGATTTTTAGAAATTGGTGGAGGTCATGGTTTTTATACTATTGCATTAAATCATATTAAACCAGACTTAGAAGCTTTTGTATTGGATCTTCCAAATGTTATAATTGAAACTAAGAAATATATTGAGAAATATGATTCGAAGGTCAAAACTATCGCTGGAGATTTTTACACTGATACCTTTGGAGAAGACTTTGATATTATTTTCTCTTCTTATAATCCCTCTGGTAAAAATCCAGATGTTGCTAAGAAAGTTTATGAAAGTTTAAATTTTGGTGGACTGTTTATAACCAAACAAAATTTTCCAAAGGAAATTGAAGGCAATGATTTAAATGAGTTGTTAAATAATTTTGAATGGAACTTATCTGACCTAACAAAATCAAAAAAAGGAAAAAGATCTTATACTTTTAAAAATGACTTGTTTTTTAAAGATTATCTTCTTTTCTTAGAGAATTTAGGATTTGAAATTTTAGATGTTTATAATGTTCTTGATTTAAGCCCGTTTGCAACTGCAACCAATAATGATAAGATTGTAATTGCTAAAAAAGTAAAATTTAAATAATTTTAAGAATAATTTTTTAATAAAAATTTTTATTGCAATGTTATAAAAAATTGGTAAACATAGTTTTGAAAATGGTTTTATTTTTAATCATTTTGGTTCTAATCTTTTCATGAAAAAACCTAAAAATATTACAATCATTGGAAAAAAGAATAAGTATAAGATTAGAATGACTTGTGGTGGAACTACATCACCAATAATTGTTGAACTTGCTATTATCATAACTAAAATAATAACTGGAGCTAAAACTGCTAAAAAAGTGTAAATCATAATAAATCCATTAAGTTTCTGGGAATATTCCTTTAATTTTATTCTTAATTCATGGGAAACATCTTCAGCTATTATATTTAGGATATGGGATAGGTTTCCACCTGTTTTCAGACTTCCAATAATTTGATACAGTGCTCTGTTCAAACTTTCTGAATCTATTCTTTTGGACATATTGATTATTGCATTCTCTGTAGTTTCACCATACTTGATTTCTTCAAGTGTTCGTGAGAATTGGGGTGAAAGAACTTCATAATCTGAAATAGCTATTGATTTTAAGGCATCTTGAAGTCCTTTTCCTGATCTTAATTCTGTAACCATTTGTCTAAGTGCATAAGGTAATTCTTTAGATATTTCTACTTTTATTTTTTCTTTTCTTAATTTTGGTGTTTGACTAAGAAAAAATACTATTAATAAAATAGCTATTAAACTAATTAATCCTATTTCTAATGAAAAAAATAAATTTAAGATTAAAAATATTATTATGATGGTAGATATAAATATTGGAATCACTACTTTTAAATTTAATCTATTTAAGATATTTTCTTGTGACAGTGTGTTGATTATACTTTTATTCTCATCATTATTCTTAGTTATTTTAAATACATAGTTTTCTTCTTTATTATTATATTTAAATATCTTTATTATCTTTTTTTTTAGAATGTTTTTATTCATTTTAAATTTAAAATTTTTCTTATTAGAAATTGATATTGTTAGATTGCCAAGTTCATAGAAGAATGAATTGATTAAATAAATAAATTTTTCAATCATTGGTTCACCATTAATAATTTCCTTTAACTTCATCTAAAATTTCATCTTTGTCTCGATAGTATCTTTTAAATATTTCTCCAATTTTTTCATTTGTTCTTAAATTATTTTTTAATAGATATTTTAAAAGGATTTCTCTATTTGTAATTTCTTCTTCTATTTCTTTCATTGAGGTCCCTCGTGTTTCACTAATGTTTCTAAGTGTTTTACTTGTTATTCCAATGTTCTCTATTTCATCAGTTTTCGGATTCCAATTGAATATCTTGTTTAATTGTATGTTGTCCTTTTCAATTCCAACTACCTCACTGATTTCAGTAATTCTTCGAATTGATACTCCATCACTTCTATAAATCCGATTTTCCATTATTATTAGGTCAATAGCTGATATCATTATTTTTGGAACATTCATTGGATGATTGATTAATCGCGTTATTGTTTCTCTTGAACTATTTGCATGTAAGGTTCCAAAACCAGAGTGTCCTGTATTCAATGCTGTGAATAAGGTTATTGCTTCTGTGCCTCTAACTTCCCCAACAATTATTCGATCTGGTCTTTGTCTCAGTGCATTTTTAACTAAATCGTCCATTGTTAGTTCTCCTTTTTGTTCAATGTTTTTTGGACGAGTTTCCATTCTTAAGAGATGTTGATGATTTATTTGTAGTTCTAATGTATCTTCAATGGATATTAGTCTTTCTCGAGGGTTTATAAAGTTGGTTAAGCTATTTAATGTTGTTGTTTTACCTGAACTCGTTCCTCCTGAAATTATTATGTTTGCTGGTTTGACGCCTAACCCATCAACACATAGCCAGAGAAATGCTCCAAGTCTGGTGTTCATTGTTTTCAGTTTTATTAGGTCTATTATTGTTAATGGGTCTTTTTTGAATTTACGGATTGTTAGGCTTGGTTCATCTGCTGATATAGGTGAGATTGTGGCATTGACTCTTGAACCATCTAAAAGTCTACCATCTAATATTGGTGATTCTTGATCTATTCTTCGGTTTATTTGTCTTGCAATTGTATCAATTAGGGTTAAAATATCTTCTTCTTTTTTAAATATTAGATTTGTTTCCATCATTCCTAAGTCTCTGTGGTATATGAAGACTGGTTTTCTGACTCCTATGATCATTATTTCTTCTAAGTCGTCGTCTTTAATTAGTGGGTCTAAGCTTCCGTATCCTGTTATTTCTTGATAGAATTTCTTTGTAAGGTCATTAAGGTATGTATCTCTTTTCAAGTTTTCATTTTTATATCTATCATCTTCATAGATATTAATTTCATTTCCATTTTTTAAATTATCTTTTTCACTATTATTTATGCTTTTTAGACTTCTATTTGGACTTATACTATTTAGATCTACATTGCTTAATGGTAATTTCAGATCTATGAAATTTTTTATATTTTGAATTAAGGCTTTTTTATTTAGGTTGAAGTCATTTCCTGATGAAATAGCTAAATTAACTAATTCATTTCTAAGTTCTTTTAATAATTTCTCTTCAATTTGAGAAAAGTTAGGTTTGGTTACTTTATATTCTTTTATATAATTTTTTTGATTATTTTTATTTGTCATATCTCTTCCATTCTTTAATTTTTATTTGCATTGAAGTCATTTTGAATAAATTATTTTGTTTGAATAAATTATTTGATTTTAAGTGATTGATTTAAATTGAAATATTTTTATTAATCATATATTTTGATGTTCATATTTTTTTTTAATAATAATGCTAACATTAACAATTTTAATAATAATATATTTTTTAAATCATATATTCTCAATATTTATTATTAATTTTCGATGAATTTTTACATATTTTTAATTATATTTAAAATATTAATTTATTAAATTTTATATTTTTATTAATAATAAATTAATAGTTCTAACTAAATTAATATTTTTAACTAAATTAATAGTTTTAAATCAAGTTAATAGTTTTAAACAATTTAATATTTTTAAATTAAGTTAATAACTTTCCATAAATTAATAGTTTTAAGAAAATTAATATATTCCTGTTTTATTTAGAATTTTAAGTAATTTTCATCTTTTTTTATCATCATGTTTATAATTCTTTAAAAGAGCTTAAATGTGTTTGTTTTTGTAATGACTGATATTTTACGGTTTACAATAAAATTAAGTACATATTCAACATTTTTGATTATATTCCATATTTTTTTATTTTTTAATTGGTTATAACATCTTAAATAATAATTATTTAATTAAAATACTGAAGTATAATTTGCATTTCAATGAAAAAATAATTAATAACTATTTTTCATAAAACCTCACATACTCCAAAAAACAATACCTTTATATACTACTTTGGTACAATTATGATATGTAAGTTTTATTACTAAAATTTTTTAGATTAATACTTATTTCATATATAATGTATATATAGTAATATTATATTATAATATTGTATTATAGTTCATGCTATAATCTTATAATTCATGTTTTAATGTTATAATTTATGTTATATTTGAATATCGTGTTGTTGTTATTATTATAACAGCTTCAACATACTTAAATAATAAAATGGATGTGATTAATTAATGAAATATAGTAAATTAGTAAATGTCTTCCTATTTTTATTAATGGGAAGTTTTTGTATTGGTGCTGCTAATGCAAGCACTTTGACTGTTGATTTTAGTAACGGACTATTCTGTTATCATTCTGGATTTTATGGATTCATGAATAATGGTAATCCTGGTACTAAGTACTTTGTTGATGAAGAAACTTTCTGTGCCTGTGGTCATCCAAGAACCAAAACTTACAATTTAGATGATGCATATAAAGGTTCAGATATTCATTTTAATATGGAATATAGTGGTCAACCACAGGATGTTTGTTTTATATTGTATAATTGGCAAGGTGGCGATGTTTATATGAAAGCCAGATATAAAAGTGTTGTTTATTCTATGCAAGAATTATGGATGACATATAATGCACCTTGGAATAAAACATACAATTGGCATACTAAAGATGATAAAGGAGTAGTAACATTGCAAGGAGCAATGAAAGATTAAAATCAATGAGTGATATGATTTCTATGTTTAGGAAAGTTTTTAACTTTCCTATAATTATACTGTGTCTAAAATGTAAACATTTTGATCAATTAATTTTTAATTTCAAGATATATTAAATCTTTTTAAAAATTTAATAAAAATATATAGTATTAATAAATTTCAGTAAATTATAGTAAGTTTGATAATTTTTTAAAAAATAAATTTCTTTAAATTAATATTAATCTATTGAATATTATTTATTGAGAATTTCTATTAACCTCAGGAAATTCTCTATGATACACTATAATTTTATTATCTTATAAATGTTTCGATTTTATTCTCATCTTATAGCCTATCTAATACATCCTCTAAAATTA
>JAITGU010000009.1 GCA_031280375.1 Candidatus Methanovirga procula
TTAAAATTTTAGATTTTTAAATTTTCTAATTTGGGCTTTAAATCCAAAACAAAGAACTTTTAGTAAATATTAAATTTATCGATATTAACAAAGTTAGGTTAATAGAAGCTCTCAGATGATCTCTTGTTAATTTTATGATATGCATGCAATTACAAACCTTTTTATACTTATTTTTTATAGATATTATTATTATAATAAATAATCTTAAAATATGTAAACTTTTGTCATAATATACACATGAGTCTTAATTTTAAAAGTATATTCCATAGCTAAATTTTGTAAAACAATAGAATGTGATTCTATGAGAAAATCAAGAATGAGTTTATTTAAAAGTACATCAATGCTAATATCGATATTAGGAATTTTTATGATAATTACAACACTTGGGGTTGTGGCATATATTGGTATTTGTATAGTATCAGATGGCATTTCATCAAATATAGAACATGGAGGGCAATACGATAAACTTTCATCTTTAAAAGCAAACTATACAACACTAAAAAACCTGCTTGATGATAAAAAAGAAAGAGCTTATACATCAACTGATGGATCTTTAAATATCAATTATTTAAATGCAGTTTCAGCTGTTAATGTTGCTAATTCATCTATTGATAATGCTGATAGTGCAATATATGCTAATAAACCTGCTTCAGAAATAGATGACCAAATAAAAAATGCTGAAGACAAAATAAATATAGCATACAATTTTGTTAATAAATTGTAACATATTTATTAACCATATTTTTATTAATAATACTATTTCAACCAATGTTTTTTATTCAATTCCTCGTGAAATTTTTTATTATCTAAAAGATTTTCCCACTTAGCTATTACAATGGTTGCAACACTGTTCCCTACAAGATTAGTAATTGCCCTAACTTCAGAGAGTATACGATCAACACCTAACAGTAATGCAAGAGCTTCAACAGGAATTTGATTAAATGTGGAGAGTGTTGCACTTAAAATAATGAAACCACCACCAGTAACTGCTGCTGCTCCTTTAGATGTTATCATTAAAATAAATAAAATAAGTAACTTATCTTGTAGGCTCATGTCTATATTGAATGCTTGAAAAATGAATAAGGTTGCCATTGTTAAATAGATACTGGTTCCATCTAAATTAAAACCGTACCCTGTAGGAACAACAAATCCAACAACAGATTTCTCACACCCTATTCTTTCCATTTTTTTCATTATTTTAGGGAAAACAACTTCAGAAGAGCTTGTTGCTAAAACTAAAAGTAATTCATCCTTAATATATCTAATAAGTTTCACAATATTGAATCCACACATCTCAGCAACCATGCCTAAACCAATTAGAACAAAAACAATACAAGTTGAGTAAACACTCACAATCAATGTAAACAAGTTTGAAATGGTTTCAATTCCATAGCTTCCTATTGTAAATCCCATAGCTCCAAACGCTCCTATAGGAGCAAAATAGGTTACTATTCTAACCATTTCATAAAAAACTTTCGTGATTTCATCTATTAAGTTTAACACGATTTCTCCAGATTCTTTTAGTTTTAGAAGACCAACACTAAACAATATTGATACCAATAAAACTTGTAATATGTCTCCATTAACAAATCCACTAAATACTGTGTTTGGAATTATATGTAATAAAAAATCAACACTATTAACCTTAGTACTTGAAGTTGGGACTGAACTCAATTCATTTAAGTTAAAATGAATTCCATTTCCTGGTCGTACCAGCTCGCCAACAACCATACCAATAATTAGTGCAATTGTGCTCATGATTTCAAAGTAGATCAACGACTTTATACCTAATTTCCCTACTTTTTTCAAATCTTTTAATCCTACAATTCCAGTTACTAATGTTCCGAATATTATTGGAGTAATTAACATTTTTATAAGGCTTATAAATCCTTTGCTTAATGGCTCTAAACTCACTCCAATTTTTGGATAAAAATGTCCAATCAATATTCCTAAAATCATTCCGATAATTACTTGAATGTACAATTTTTTGAAAAAGTTAGGTATTTTAAAAGTTAGCTCCATATCATTTAATAATATCATTGAATTTATAAATAATTAACTTAATTGTGAAAAAGTTGAAAAATCCAATTGCTTTGAAAGCTTAGTTCAATGAATTCACTGTATCATAGTTTCTGACATATTTCTTTGCAAAACCTGATTATTAATATAATTTGATTAAATTTGATTTTATTATATTTTAACTCTTATTTTTCAAAAATATTAGATATTACAATTTATAATTAAGAAGAAGATTAATGATAAATTATTAAATAATTTAAATATTTTATAAAATTATTAAAAAATATATGTACTTTGCAAATTTATTTTTTCATGCCACATGTTTTCAAATAAAATTCTTGGAATTTAATGTGATGAAAAATCAGTAAATTAAAATATCAGTAAATTATTATAAATATAAATTAATATAAACATTACAAAATCAAAGATTTTTAATATTTGTAAAACGAAGAATTAATTCTTCTAAATTGAAAAATAAATTTTCAATAATAAAAAATTTTATAAATGATAAGTTTATTTTATTAAATAAACTTTAATAATGTTATTTATAGAAAAATAATATAATTTAAATAACCAAAATAAGAATTAAGAATTTTAACCAATTTAAATAAATTAATAATATTCCATTTTTTATTTTATTGAAAATCTTACAAGTTATCAATTTTTAAGAATTAATAATGATTAAGTTTTAAAAAAAGAAGAATTCATTAAGTTGACAGAAATGTCAAAATATAGGTTAAAATAAAAAACATAAAAAATAGTAAAAGATCAAGAATATTTTAATCAATTTTTTAAGAAAATAAAACAAAAAACACAAATTTTATATTAATCAAAAATATTTAGATATTATATAAAAATACAGCAATGTATAAAGTTTCTTTTTATAAAATCTCGCTGTCAAAAATAAATTAGGAAAATCATGGACTAAATGGAGTGAAAGTTATTACAGATAGTTTATGTCTATTTACTCTGGGTTAAGGAAAATCTTAATTAAATCATTGCTTTTGAAAAATATATAAGTGATATAATTGGGTTATTGTGTGGTATTCTATGACTTTTGAAGAAATGATAAAAACAGCTTATGCGGAATCAGTTAAAGGAATAAGAAAAGGAGATAAGGATGAGGAAATTCTAGCCATTCAAAATTATATTAAGGAAGCCAAAAGAATCGTAGTTGTTAATAAGAAGAATGTAAAGCCTAAAGTGATTAATAAATGTCTTAAGAATTTTGGAATCAGTGAAATTGAACACCTTAAAATAGATACAGATCCAGCTGATTTAAGTCGTACTCCAGCAATAACTAAGGGATTGATGGCTGTTGATCAATGTGAAGCTGACCTTATAATTGCAAGAGGCAGGCTTGGAATTCCTGGTTCTGGGTCAATGCTTGTATTTATGGATAATAAAGGAAGAATACTAACTGCTGGATTTTCGCCATCTCATGCTGTCCATAAGAAATCATTAGAAGAAGCCGTGTTTAATGAAGCAAAAATGGCTTTAGAAAGAATAGGTTTAAAAGAAATAAATAAAAATTAATAAATAATAATATTAACGAAAAATAATTATTAATAAAAGTAAATCATGAATTAAATCAAATAATTTATAAAAGGTTATTATATGGCTCTAATATGTCCTATAAAGGGTAAACCAATTAAAACATACATGCCAAAATTAAATAAGAATAAAACACTATCAGATATTAAAACAAAATCAATGAATAACAAGTCAATAAGTAGTGAATCAATGAATAATTAATAATTAATGGTAAATTAAAGAATAATAAAAGTTAGTGGAGCATCAAATTGAAAAATAAAGTATTTCAGCAAATGAATTGTGAAAAAGGAATAACCTCTCATGTTTTAACCTTAAAATCTAATTTAAAGGTTCGTGATGTTTTAAGTCTTATAATTAACAAAAAGTCTTCAGCTATTTTACAATGGATTGATAAGCTAAATAATGCTCATTTAGATAATATAGTGATTGTAGGTTCATATTTAACTGGTTTAGGAATAGCTAAGCTATTGAAACCTAAATATGAAAATGTCACAATTGTAGATATTTATTCTCATCTTCAAGAGTTAGTGGATAAGTTTTCAATAAATGAATCTGTAACTGGTGATGATAATATAAACTTTTCATCAAATATTGATTTAATAAAAACAGCTGATTGTGTTGTAGATACAACTGGATTAGGTGGTATTTCAATTGAACAAACCAAATCAATTTCTCCTAAGATATTCATAATAGAGGATCCAATAGCTGAGGAAAATGATAATTTATTAAGTGAAAAAAATAATATTCATAGTAGATTTGATGCTGCTAAAGCACAACACAAAGCTATTTTAAAAACAAAGGGTTTAAACACTAAAACATCTGGAACAATGACATTCACTGTCAATGTTTTATTAGAATCAGTGAATTATGCTTTGAAAAAATCTGGAGTTTTATATGCTGTAACTGATTTAACTTTCTTTGAAGGCTTAATTTTTAAAGAAAAGGATATTCCAAAATTTTTAGATATTATAAATTCTCCAGCTATTACAATATCCACCTTAACTTCTTATGATTTAGATGAAATAATAGAAGGATTCTTAGATAAAATAAATTCAACTATGATTAATTAATTTATTATAAAATATTAATATCTAAGGGGTTAAAATGAAAGCTATTGAACTTATTAAGCTTATAGAGGATTTAGTTCCTAAAGAAATAGGCCTAAAAAATGATAAAATAGGATATTTATCTCAAAATACTGATGTGAATATAGAAAAAATTAAGGTTCTTATGGATTTATATCCTGAAGATGATTTAAATTCAAAGGAAAACGAATTGTTTATCACACATCATCCTCCATTATTTGCACCTAAAACACCAACCTATGTTATCCACTCTAATTGGGATGTAATAACTGGAGGTGCCAATGATGCTTTGGCTGAAACATTGGATTTAAATATTTTAGATATTTTTGATAAAGATAATGGAATAGGAAGAATATGTGAGTCTAAACTTAATTTTAAAGAGTTTTTAAGTTTGGTGTCTGAAAAATTATCCTTAAATCAGATAAGTGTTGTTAATCCTTTAGATAATGAATATATTCTCGATAAAATAGCTATTGTCTCTGGATTTGGTCTAAGTAATGTAGAATATGTAAAATTAGCTAAAGGAAACGATATCAAATTATTCTTATCTGGAGATTTAATTCATAAATCAGCTATTCTTGCTAATGATTTAGATATTTGTTTGGTTGATATAAGCCATCATAAAAGCGAAATTCCTGGATTAATTAAACTATATGAGATAATTTTTAATATTGGTTTAGATACAGAATTAATTATTCAGGATGTTCCTTGGAAATTAATTAATTTCAAACATTTTTAAAATATTTTTTTTCACAAAGAGCTGGGTCACAAACCCTATTTTCAAATTTTACCTATTTCACATTTTCAATTAAAATTGTTTACAATACAGTATAAACCTTTTTGGAAAACAAAAACTTCTTTTCATAACTTACCTCAAAATAACACTACCATAAGTTTTAAAAATTAATCACAAGTTCTCTCTATCTCTCTATCTCTCTAAACTTGAAAAATTGTGAAATAGAGTTTAAACGCCCCTCAACACGGGAAAAATACTATACAAGAATTATTATTGAATTAAAAAATCATAATCCGCCGCCCAATAAAAAAAGAAAAAAATCTAAAAAAAAGCAGCCTTAATTCTTAAAAAAATTGATAACTTGTAAAATTTCAGTAAAATCATTTTTTTTTATTTGAAAGTATTAATATATACTCCTAAAAATTAACATCACCTATAAATATTAATTTAGTTAAAAGTATTATTTATATATGCATTATCACAAATAAAATATTACAAAATAAAAAATGTTGAGAACATAGAAAAAATTTTTTATGGAGGAGGAATATTATTATTACTACAAGATATTTTGATCCATTGGATGACTTTTTGTTTTCCCAGTACATGGCAAGTGAAGGCATGGAAAGACAATTAAAATCATTCATCAATGCAGTGCTTAAAGAAAACAATGACTCAATTGAATTCATAAGAATAATTGAAAATAAATTAATTTCAGCCGAAATTAAAGGACAAAAGAATTGCATACTTGATTTAAGATCAATTGCATCCGATGGAAGATATTTCATAGTGGAAGTGCAAAGACAAGATCAATACCACTTCAAAAAAAGAAGCTTACTGTACTTGGCGAGAGAATACTCCAATTCAGCTAAAAAAGGCGAATTAAACGATTTAAAACCCCACACATTAATCAATATATTGGATTTTAACTTTTGTAAAGATGACCTCCCCAACCGAAAATTTAATATAAGAAGCGAAACAGATGAATGTCTATACTCAGACCATCTGACAATATACAATATAAACATTCCAGCCTTTAGACAACTGAAAGAAAAAGACTTGAACAATCCATTGCACAGATGGATGATATTCTTTGATAAAAAAAGCCCAAAAAAACTTATAAATGAGGTGATTAATATGGATGAAAATATAAGATTAGCAGATGAAAAATTTAATGAACTACTCTCAGATGAAAAAGCTTTTCACGACTATCAAATGAGACAATTAGCAAAAATGGAATTTGAAAGCGAACTAAACTACAGCAGAAAAGAAGGAAGAATTGAAGGTAAAATAGAAGGAATGAAAGAAGGAGAATTAAAAGGAATAAAAAAAGGAAAAATAGAAGGTAAGATAGAAGGTATGAAGGAAGGAATGATAAAAGGAAAGCAAAAAGGAATGAATGATGGTAAGTTGGAAATAGCCATCAATCTTTTAAGGAAAGGAATGGAATTAGACTTAGTTAGTGAAGTCACCAATCTCCCAATTTCAAAACTTAAAAGCCTAAAATAATGATTTTAGAATAATAAATTTTTTGAGGAATAAAAAATAAATTTAAGGCAACAGAACAAAAAAAAATTAGTGCAAAAACCTTAGTATATTCTAAAAGAATATGAATGGTTGCAACACTATTGGATAAAATAAAAAAAATAAATAATAAAACAGGACTGTCAAAAATATTGGTGATAATAATTGTTATGCACTAAAAAAAATATTTTAATGGAGAGTTGGTAAGAAACCCCAAAATCAACGAAAAGTATAGTATTCAATAAATCAAAATATTTTTACATTATCGGTCTATCACCATAATTTTAGACAGATACAGAAAAAGTATTAAAAAATCAGAAAAAACATGACCATCCTCCAAAATTAAATAAACTCAATTAATAACTGATTTATAAGAAATATAATGTTGTTAAAATATAAGTTTTATTAATTAAATAGAATATAAATAATATAATAAATTTAATAAGATATAAAATAAAATTTGAAAAGAAATCAGAAGATATTCAGGAAAACTATATGACAATCTTAGTAATTAACAACAAAGGACAGTACAATCATAGAATTCATAGAACTTTAAAATATTTAAATATTCCCTGTGAATTGATTTCAAACGAGTATTCTGTAGATGAAATATTAAGTGAAGAGCCTATTGGGTTAATATTGGGTGGAGGACCATCTATTGAAGAATCTGGAAATAGTGAAAATTACATTAAAGAAGTAGATCTTCCAATTTTAGGAATATGTTTAGGTCATCAATTAATAGGAAAAGTTTTTGGTGGAAGTGTTGCTTCAGCTGAATCTGAAAGTTATGCTCAGATTAAAATAGATATTCTTGAAGAAAATGATATATTCAAAGGACTTGGAAATGAGATGGATGTTTGGGCATCTCATAAAGATGAATTAACAAATATTTCAAATGATTTTAAAGTTTTAGCAAGTTCAAAAATCTGTAGATTTGAAGCTATTAAGCATAAACACAAGCCAATATATGGTATTGAATTCCATCCAGAAGTACATCACACTCCAAATGGAGAAAAAATATTTGAAAATTTTTATGAAATCTGTAAAAAATAACTATTTTTTAATAAATTAATATTATATAGCTATTAAAAAAGAATTTTTAAAGGTTAAATGAAAAAAATATCTATATATTGATTATAATGTGTGAAAAGAAATATAATAAGGTGGCTGTTGGAGGAACATTTGATAGGTTCCATAATGGTCATAGAAAGCTTTTAGAAACAGCTTTTAAAATAGGTAAACATGTTGTTATTGGTGTTACTTCTACAGAGTTTGCACAGGTTAAAGGGAATGTTGAACCTTGTTCTATTAGAATGTCCAATTTAAACAAATTTTTAAATAAATACAATGTTAGTTTTTCTATTTTCAAGTTAGATGACCCTTTAGGTTCAACAATTTATGATGATGATTTTGATGCGATTGTAGTCAGCGAAGAAACAGAACCAACAGCTATTAAAATTAATGAAATACGAAAAAAAAGAAATATGCTTCCTTTGAATATTTTTGTTATCAACTATGTTATAGCAGAAGACGGTATTCCAATTTCATCTACTCGTATTCGCAAAGGAGAAATAGATGTTAAAGGACAGATGATTAAATAGTTACAATATTTTATCTAAATTTATTAACATATTCTATTTTTATTATTTATAAGAACCTTTTAAAAATGGGAATTTCATTCCCTAAATTTTTCGCTCTGCTCGAAATAACAAAAAATCAGAGATTTTTCTAAATTCTCATGCTTCGCTTGAGAATAAACGGAGACTTCGTCTCCTAAGTTTCTCACTTCGTTCGAAACAAACGGGAACTGAAGTTCCCTAACTTATCTAAAGATAAGAAAGTTTCATCAAAACTTATTTTTTAAAAATAATAAATCCATTTTTAAAGAATTATTTTACTATTTAGAAGAAACTTTTAGAAACACGAAATTATAAAATTTCGTTAAATTTCTCATTTCATTCGAAACAAACGGAAAATCAGAAATTTTCCTAAGTTTCTCACTTCGTTCGAAACAAACGGGAACTGAAGTTCCCTAACTTATCTAAAGATAAGAAAGTTTCATCAAAAGTTTTATAAATTTAAAAAACTTCAATTTTTTACTATTTATAAAATCTTGATTTTATAAGTTAGAAAAACGAAGTTTTTCTTTAAATTTTAAAGATATAATTATAATTTATTTAATAAAAATTCTCTTCCATCTATAACAAGATTTTTTAATCCAGCATCAATTGAATGTAAGATATTTGTAACATAAACTCCTACTAAAAGGACTATAACGATTATGGTTCCTACTAAAAGCATTAATTCAGCACTTGATTGCCCTGATCCTTCATTTAAAATATCTATTCTTTTTTTCATCCTATCCTCACAATATTTCTTCATGATTTTATCATATTTCTAACTTCGTTAACATCTTGACTGGCATTTAAATCCGTGGTTCCACTTAAATATGATTTATAGATGAATAATGCCGCAATAGCTATTATAATTACTCCACCGAATAATAATATGTATTCAGCAGCACCTTGACCTTTTGTATCAGTTTCTAATTTTTTGATGTTGATTTTAATGTTTTTTATCATTTTTTTCACCTCCCTTATTTTTTGTATTAATAATTATGTTAATAAGTAATATATAATATTAACTATTTTATTAAAAATATTATATTTATACAGCATTCTTTAAAACCTGTGTTTTTAAAAATACTTATTATTTAACTTTATATTGTGTAACATTAGTTAGATTTCAGCTAAAATATCATTTATCACTATATTTAGAATGAAATTTAAATTTCGAGGTGAAAATCTCGTTGATATTCTAAATATTATATCTTCTGATCCTATTTAATTTTGATGATTAAATACATCTGATTTTTGTAAAATGTCTTGTATAGTCTTTTAGAATTTTAAAAAGTTTGTTGATAGATAGAGATTAATATTGAGAATGGATCCTCAAAGGTAACTAAAAATCATCAATATAACAATTATTATATATAAAAATAGACTGATAAATAATGAATAAAAGAAGAATGTTCATTTTTTTATAAAAATGATATGCTAATTTGTTTTAAGGAGATTTAAACATTTTTATTGTATTAGAAAACTGAGTCTGTCTAACAATTATTTTCACATGAAAAATAAGACTGTATAAATTTTTATATTGGAAATGGAGCAAACAAATTTTTTAAAAACTTGGGTTGTTAGACACCCTCAACTATGAGAGTTTTATATTTCTTATTAACTTTTCATCAGATCCACAAAAAAAATATTAATATCTATTTATTTTTATTTTGAGTTTCTTTTAAAGATTGAATAACCAAATAAACAGGATATAAATTATTAGTGAACTTGTAGTAACCACTTTTTTTAGGTCCATGATAATCTAATATTTTTAGTTTTCTTGCTCTATTTAAAAAGTCTGTGAAGACTTTTTTTTCGTTTTCAGTTAAATTATTTGAAAAGTCTTTTTTCCTAAAAAAGTAATCTTCATCTAAGTTAGATTAGTCATCGTTAGCTATTTTTTCAAATATTCCTAAATATTCCATGCTTCTAATTGATCTGTCAAGTAATGGTTGTAAATATTTTTTTCCAATTTCGTCCCCTGCATATAAAATTCCATTAAATGCATCATCATAATTAATTGTTTTATTATCGCTCATATAAAATGTACAATTGCCTATTTCTTGCATCATGTTAGGTAATCCTGAAGAATATTTAACTAAAATATCGATAGCCTCATAATTGATATTCATATTGATTTTATCAAAACTTTTATTGAAGAAATCAGTTATTTCTTCATTTGATAAACCTTTAAGTTTTATATGGGAAAATATTCTGGTGAAAGAAGGGTTCTGTTCCTGCATTATTTCTAATTTTTCAGGGTACCCTGCTAATATCATGCATATTGGGGACTTATTTCTATAATTAGTGAATAATATATCTGCAAAACTTTTATACCAATTGACAAATTCAGGATTATCACTTAATCCATTAATATCATCAATTATTATTATCAAACCATTTTTATTATCAAACTCCTTCACCATATCGACTAAAAATTTAGCAAAATTGTCTTTAATATGATCCAATAAATTTTCAGAAGGTTTGAACTTTAATGAAGTTCCAAATAAGTTTACACTTTCAACATGAGTTTTAAAGCTATTGAAAATCTTATCAAAAAAGGATTCCTTTTGGATATTATTTAGTATTTATTCTATGATCTGCCTTATTAAATATTCAATATCATGAACACCATCGTTATAAATATGGATTCCAACATATTTTAATTTTTTCTCAGCATAATCTTTAAAATAGCTTTCAAGAGATGATTTACCCATGCCTCTATTCCCAGTTATGAAAAAATGCTTAGGATTATTATGTTTTGTTTCCATTAAGAGTTTAATATTCTTTTTAAGAATGTCTTCTCTACCTTCAAAATTATTCGGATCTACTGGGCTATCAGGATTAAACGGATTGATTCTTTCATCCATTTTTTCACCTTTTGGTTATTTTTAATTATATGATCTAAGTATTACTTAATATCTATTTATGGTATAATGATTTTAATGGAACTTTAAAATCTGATGAAATAATTATATTCCTTTAACATAAATTAACTTATTAAACATCTTCTTATTTTATTTAGATATTTAATTTTTGTTATAAAAGTTTTGTTTATAGATTAATTTAACTCCATTGTTTTAAAGAAAATAATATTTACAATATCTCCTTTATTTATTCCTTCTTCACTTTCATCAATAATTAAATAGCTATTTCCCTTCACCGTTGAATGAATAATTCCAGAACCTTTATTTAAAGAATAATTAACATATTTATCATCACTACTTACTTTAACATAATCTGTTCTACCTAAATTAGATGGGATTTTCACTTTTGATATTCTTTTAAGAACTGGAGGATCATATTTTAATCCTTGAATTTCAAATATATATTTTCTAATGAAAATATCAAATTGGGTTATTGCTGCAGATGGATTTCCTGAAAGCATAAATATTGGAGTATTTTTTACTTTTCCAAAACCAAATGGCTTTCCAGGTCTAATAGCTACACCGTGAATTAAAACTTTTCCTATTAGGTTTACTGCATCAACCACAACATCTCCTTTACTAATGGCTGTTCCACCAGTAGTTAAGATAATATCATATTCATCAGAAGCTTTTAAAACAGCTGTTTTGACTTGTTCTATATCATCTTCACAGTGTTCAGTATTTACAATGCCACCTGTACTTTTTATCATGTTGGATATTAGATATTTATTGGAGTTGATAATGTGGGCTTTTTCTATGGTTTTGGATGGTTCCACTAATTCATTTCCAGTGGTTATTAATTTAATTTTTGGCTTTTTATAAACTTTAACTTTATCATATCCTGCAGAAGCTATTAATCCTACTTCAGCAGGTTTTAGAACTGTGCCTTCCTTTAATATTTTATCTCCTTTTTTAATATCTTCCCCCTTTTAATGAAATATTTTCCATTGGAGTAATTTGTGCATGAATTTCTAAATCATCACCTTTAAGTTTTGTGAATTCCTCCATTAAAACCCCATCAGCACCTTTTGGTATTGGAGCTCCTGTAGATATTTTAATTCCTTCGAGGTCATGAATTTCTTTTTCACTAAATTCTCCTGCTCCGATTTCGTCAATAATTGTTATATTTTTAAGATTGTTAATTGATGCACCAAATGTGTTTTTAGATATTAAAGCATATCCATCCATCATAGATTTGTTAAATGGTGGAGAATTATGATAAGAACATATATCTTCTCCAAGAACTCTTAGGTAGGCATCTTTAATATGGATGGTTTCATATTCTTTTATTCTCCACTTATTTTCTATTATTTTAAGAGCATTTTTAATACTAATTAATTTTGATAGAAACATCTTAATTTCTCTTATTGATCTTTTATTAATAATAAAAGTTTCTTCTTCATATTTAATATATTTTACATATTTTTATTAAACTTAGAGTATTTAATCAATAAATGGATAATAATTTATTGTAAACTAATTTTACCGATTATTTGAGATTATATTTCTAAATGTGCAAGTTATTGTTTATTTAAAAAAAGTTAGGATAATGAAAGAGTATATCTATAGTTTTAAATATAATAATTGTTATAAATAGATATAACACTGTTATTTTTTAATATTCAATATATTAATTAAGTATATAGTACAGAACTTAATTTTAGTGAAAAGTATATGTTAATGTTTCTCAAATTAAATTTAATAAGTGTAAAATTTATTATTTTTTTAAAATGGTTTTAAAAATTAGTTATATTATTAATAATTAAATATTTTAATAGGAAATTCTTTAAAAAAATTTAGATACTTAAGAAAATCATGTTTAAGAAAAATTATTTTTCGAAATTTCAAACTAATGAAATTTAGATTATTAAAATTTGAAGTATTTAAAAATCGATTGGAGGTACGAATTTGAAACAACCCTGTGAACTTGTTGTATGGTATGTAATTCCAACAGCACGATCTATTTTGGCTAAAGAACTTTTTAATTTAGGAATGAAACAGAAAGAAATTTCTAACTTATTAGATATTACACAGCCAGCAGTTTCTCAATATTTAAGTGATAAACGTGGAGGTCGAGAAATTGAACTTACAGATGAAATTAAGAAGATGATTAAAGAGTTGGCATTTAACCTTAGTGAAGGTTTAGCATCTAAAATAGACATTGTTGCAGAAATCTGTGAAATCTGCAAAAAAGCAAGAACTGAAGATATTTTATGTCAGTTACATAAATCAAAAGATGAGATTCCTGATGATTGCAATCAATGTATGAATCCAGACATAGAATCTTATTGTCCACATAGTTTCACTTATACAATTTAACGCTAATTTATAAATTAACATATCTAAATAATTTATAATTTGTATATGTATACTATAAATTTAGGTAGACATAAACTTTACATAGTAAGTTATAGTATATATAAATAGTATTTATAATATTAAGCAATAAAATAAATACAATAAATATTAATTGTGGTGAATGTAATGAAATATGAAATGTATAATGATATATTTGAACAACCAAAAGCTATTAGGGAAACCATTAAAGCAGAATCGTCCCATATGGACGAAATATCTGAAAAAATATCTAAATTAGATAAAGTATACTTAGTTGGATCTGGAAGCTCTCTTTCAACACTATATTCTATTAAAGATGCTTTAGAAATGGTTTCCAGCTTAGATATTAACATCTGCACTGGATATGAATTTTATTATAATAAAAGAATTGATAATAAGAATACAGTAGGAATATTCACTTCACAATCTGGTGAAACTGGAGACACATTAGCTGGACTTAGAAAAGCTAATGAATTAGGAATGTACACAGTTTCAATAACCAATGAAGATAATAGCCATATGCTTAATGAAGCTAAAGATGGTGTTTTAACGAGAGCAAGTCACGAAGATTCCATACTTGGAACAAAAACTTATATAACTCAATTATACTCTTTATATTATATTTTATTTAAAGCATCAGACTATGAAAAATCTGCAGACTTACTAAAAGAAATGGAAAAAATACCTGATTTAATGGAAAAGGTCATTAAAGAATCAGAGCAAGCAAATAAAGAGTTAGCAGAAAAAATGAAGGATGAGGAAGTATTTTATTGTATGGGTAGTGGACCGAACTTTGGTTTAGCATACAAAACATCAATGACCATGTTCATGGAAGGAGCATTGAAGCATTCCTGCCCATTATACTCTTCAGAATTTAGACATGGTTTAATTGAAAGAGCTGAGAAAGATGTGCCAATAATATTTTTGGATGCTGATTATCCATCTGATGAAATTACAAGAACAGCTATTGAATTTTCCAATGGTTTAAAAGCTAAAACTATGGTTTTTAATTTAAAAGATTATGCTGATATTGATAACCTTTTAGCACCGTTTATACTTGTAGTTCCTTTGGAATGGTTTGTTTATTATTTAGCAGACTTTAATGGTGAAGATCCTGGAAGCACAAGACATATAGGAAAAGTTAGATATTAAATTTAGATATTAAATTTCTCTTGTAATATTTTATAAGATCAAATTTTTCAATTTTAAACTTAATTCTAAACTATTAAAACTCAATTTTTTAATATTTTTATAATTCTGATATTTTTACTTTTGCTGTTTATGTTTAGAACAAGTTTTTAAATGATAGTCAACTCAAATTAATTTGTATATTCATTTAATTAATTAAATTACTATTTTTAGATTATAATATCTATTTTATTCTAATTTTTATTTAATTGAATAAAGACATTTTTTAATATAATTAATTTTGAATTATTTAATAAAGAAATAAATCATTTTTTAATTAATAGAGTCTGTCTAACAATTATTTTCATATAAAAAATAAGGCTGTATATTTCTTTAAATTAAAAATAGAGCAACTAATTTTTTAAAAATTTGAGTTGTTAGACATCCTCAATATTTTTAAAAATAAAGAATAAATTCTTCTAAGTTGAAAATAAATTTTCAACAATAGAAAATCCATTAATTAAATTATTATAGTACTTTTACTGAACTTTATTAACATAATATATTTTATAAATTTTTTAAAACGGAGAATGGCGGAAATTTTGTTTTTCCTAAGTTTTTCGCTTCGTTCAAAACAACAGGAATTTCATTCCTTAAGTTTCTCATTTCATTCGAAACAACAGAGACTTCGTCTCCTAAGTTTTTCACTTCGTTCAAAACCAAAGATTCTTCTAATTGTCTTCAACAACAAAAGTTTAAAATGTCTTTAAATTAAAATTTAAATAATTTTAAGAATAATTTTTTAATAAAAATTTTTAATAAATGTTATAAAAGATTGGTAAAATACTATAAATATCAAGGACTATAAGATAAGAAAAATAAGATGCTAAATTAATTTATAGAATAACATTAATTTAGAATGTTAATTATAAGTTAGAAAGATATCTACAAAAAAGTTATTCTACAAAAAATTATGCTAAAAGATTTTTATAAGTATTATAATAATAAATTGAATATAATATTTTAAAAAAATAAATATTTAAAAATAAATGTTTTGAAGAAAATAATTTTAAAAAGTAATGTGAGAATAACTCTCAGCTAAAATCTATTTTTACTTTTTTAGATTCAACTTTAGGTAATCTTAAAAATAAAACTCCGTTATCTAACTCTCCTTTTATTTCATCTACCTTTATTTTTTGAGGTAAAGTGATTGTTCTTTTAGCATCACCAAAGTTCCTACCTTTTATTAAAAATTGATGTTCTTCATCCTCTAAACTATCTACCCTTTCACAACCTATATCTTCACACATACTTGTGAAGCACCCTTGAATAGTTAAATCTCTATCAACAATTTCAACATTAATCGATTCTTTATCAACACCAGGAAGATCAGCTTTTAAATAAAATATGTCTCCTAAATCCAAAAGATCCACATTAATTTTTGAGAAGTTATCTGTGTAATCCTTTATTTTAGAATCAATATCATTTCGAATAGCGCCTAAGTCAAAAGATTTCAAATCAT
Organism: Candidatus Methanovirga procula; assembly: GCA_031280375.1. GTDB lineage: Archaea > Methanobacteriota > Methanobacteria > Methanobacteriales > Methanobacteriaceae > Methanovirga > Methanovirga procula. The sequence continues at coordinate 16,449 of JAITGU010000009.1, forward strand.
TAGCTACTTTTCCAGCAATATCTTTTCCAATCTTCAAATGTTTGTCTATAATCTCTTTGTTTATGAATTCTTTTTCTTTTTCCTCTTCTTTTTTTTCTTCTTCTTTTTCTAATCGCACATCTTTATCCATTGTATCGTTTCTCCCTCAATTATGTACTTCAATAGCTATAATTAGTTTAATAGCTATTAAATATTTTCAATAATTAGATACATAATTTTTTAAAGCTATTAATATTTATTATACTTATTATATAATGATCATTATATAAATAATATGTCTTCAAATGACTAAGTATTATGTTTATAATGAAAAAATAAAACGGATATAGAACTAATATTTATCCATTAACGAGCAGTATATCAATTTTCACAATCAATACTATAAAAAGATTATATTTTAAAATTATATAGTATCTTATAAAAATATTATTAATCTTACTAAATTATTTGTATTGACAATAGTTATTAATAAATAAATTAATTAACATAAATAAATAAAATTAATATCAATATGTAAATAAAAATTATATCATATTAAAATAATAAAATATATTATCAATGAATAAAAATTAGAGTGAGTAAAATTTAGTTTAATATATTTTATTAAAAAGATATTATATATGAAGAGGTATTTTATGTCAAAATTTAAAACTCCAATAGTTATACTTAACTTTAAGACCTATTTAGAATCAAGTGGTAATAATGCTCTTAAATTAGCTAAGGCATTAGAGATCGCATCTGATGAAAGTGGAATTAATATGGTTGCCACGCCTCAAGCAGCAGATATATACAGGATTAAAGATGAAACCAGAATTCCTATTCTTGCCCAACATATAGATAATGTTAATCCAGGAGGGCATACAGGTAGTAACTTGTTAGAATGTTTAAAAGAAGCTGGAATTGATGGATCTTTAATTAATCATTCAGAAAAAAGAATGACTTTAGCAGATATTGATTCAACTATCACAAAGCTAAGAAATAATGATTTATTCTCTGTTGTCTGTACGAACAATGTTAATACAAGTGAGGCGATTGCAAACTTTGATCCTAATTTTATAGCTGTTGAACCACCAGAATTAATAGGAACAGGGATATCTGTTTCACAAGCAGAGCCAGAAGTAGTTGAGGGAACTGTCCGAAAGGTTAAATCTATTAATAAAAATATTAAGGTTTTATGTGGTGCTGGAATATCTACAGGAGATGATATGAAAGCAGCATTAGATTTGGGTGCTGAGGGTGTTCTTTTGGCATCAGGAATTATTCTATCAGAAAGTCCTGAAAAAGTATTATTAGAATTAGTAAGTAAGATGTAATTATTATCAAAAATATATGTAATAATATGGTTGATTGATAGTTAATATTAATCAGCTACTCAATATTAATCAATAATTTATTATTATCATTTAATATATTAAGAAACATTTGTAGTATATAAAGATTTTATTATATTATATTTTATATAAAAATATTTCATTATATTTTGTGAAAATATACTTTAAAATGATTAAAAATTTAGGGAATGAGGTTATGTCAGCTGATTTTAAAACAATTGATGATTTTGATATTAGAGGTAAACGAGTCTTAGTTAGGATAGATATTAATTCTCCAGTAGATCCAAATACTGGTATTATTTTAGATGATTCAAGAATAAAAGGTCATGTTGAAACCATTGAAGAATTATCAAATAAAGGAGCAAAAGTTATTCTTTTAGCACATCAAAGTCGCCCTGGAAAAAGCGATTTTACAACACTTAGACAGCATGCTGATAGATTAACACAGATTTTAGGCATTGAAGTAGAGTATGTTGATGGTATCTTTTCAGCCGATGCGATAAATGCAATAGAAAATCTAATTAATGGAGATATTTTACTTCTTGAGAATGTAAGGTTCTTTTCAGAGGAGTCACTAAGCCGTTCTCCTGAAGAACAATCAAAAACATTACTTGTTAGTACTTTAACACCTTACATAGATATATTTATCAATGATGCATTTGCAACGGCTCACAGATCTCATTTATCTTTGGTAGGTTTTACTAAAGTTGTTCCTTCTGCTGCTGGACGAGTGATGGAAAAAGAAGTTAGAATAATAACTCAAGCTATTGAAAACGCTGAAAGACCCTGTGTTTTTGTTTTAGGTGGGGTTAAAGCAGATGATTCTATTGAAGTAATAGAAAATGTGTTGAAAAATAAGACAGCTGATTCAGTATTAACAAGTGGATTGGTTGCTAACATATTCTTAAAAGGTGCTGGTGTTGACATAGCTGAGATAAATGAAAACTTTATTAAAAGTAAAGATTACTATTACTTGGTTGATAAAGCAAAGGAACTTATTGAAAAATATGGTGATAAAATAATCTATCCTGAAGACGTGGCTGTTGAAGATAATGGTAATAGATTAGATGTAGATATTAATAACATTCCAAATAAACCTATTTTCGATGTTGGTGTTAAAACAATTAAGAAATATGAAGATACAATTAAAAATGCTAAAACAATTTTTGCAAATGGACCAGCAGGTGTTTTTGAAGATTCTAAATTTTCAGCTGGGACTGATGATATTTTGAATGCAATAGCTGATTCTCCTGCTTTTACAGTTGTTGGTGGAGGGCATATTGGTGCGGCTGCAGTTGCAATGGGGCTTGATGATAAAATTGAGCATATTAGTAGTGGTGGTGGTGCAAGCATTAGTTTGTTAGCAGGTAAAAAATTGGCAGCTGTTGAAGCATTGAAATATGCTAAATAGCTTTTATTAAATTTCATCTTAAATTATTCCTATTTTTATTGAAAATAATTTTTTAGACACTTAAAAAATAAATTTTTTTAAATTAAATAAAAACTATTTCAATTCTAACAACAATAAAAAAAACAAAAACAAACTATTGATATATAAAATCCAAAAAATCTGTTTAAAGAGTTATTTTAAAAGGGTTACAAAAAATAGGCGTGATGTTTAAATGAATACTGTAGTACGAGAAATAATTTTTTATGTTGTTATAATTGCTGTTGGTTTAATGCTTACTCAACATTTAAGTGTGGTTATTTCAGGAAGTATGGAGCCTTTAATGTATAAAGGAGATATTGTGGGATTAGAAAAGACAGATTTTTTAGGTATTCGTGAGTTTGATCCGAACTATGTGAAAGTTGGTGATATAGTTGTTTACAATAGTGTTTGGTTCTCAGATCCAATTATTCATCGAGTCATTAAGGTCACTGAAGTTAATGGAACTAAATTATTCACAATAAAGGGAGATAATAATTCAATCGAGGATCCTTATCCTGTTAAACCCGAACAAATTGTTGCAAGAGTTATAAATCTTGGAGATCATTCATTCATAGTTCCTAAGATTGGTTACATAAAGATATTTTTTTCAGATTTTTTATCAATTTTTGGTATTAAAGTATGATTAATAATCATTTCATCTTTTCGATGAATAATTAAATAATCAAAATCTTTTTTTTTATTAATGAAGATTTTTCATTGTTAAAAAAACTAAATATTAAGAATTTTTTAAATGTTAATTATATTTTGAATATTGGATATTTTTAAATTCTAAGAATTTTAAATAATATTTTTTATTTATAACCCATAATTTTTTTTTATTGTTGAGAGCTTCTATTAACATAACTTTGTTAATATCGATAAAATTAATATTTACTAAAAATTCTTTACTTTTAAAGCTTTAGCTTTTAAGCTTAGGAAAATATCGAAAAATCGAAGATTTTTCTAAGTTCCCTTATGGGAACCGAAGATTCGACCTGTGTTGCAAAATCTTTGATTTTGCACAGTTAGAAAAAATTTTTTATTTTTTCTTTATTTTGGGTTTAAAGCCAAAATTAGAAAACTTAAAAATCTAAAATTTTAAGATATTGAGTTTATAGAAACTCTCTGTTATTTAAATTTAATATTATTAATTAAATATTAAATATCTATCAAAATAATCTTTAATAAAATAATAAATTAAAATAATTTAATTATAGAGTAAATAAGTTTATAGATTAAGTTATTATCGATATACTACTGTTTATTTTAATCACTGAAATATATCTACAAAATATTCAATGAATAACTTTAGATGAAAAATTTAAAAATGAAATTTTAGTTTATTTACAAGTATTTGAAGTTTATTAATAAAAAATAGGAGAATAATATGGTTACAGATGTTTTAAATAATGGAGACACAAGTTGGGTGCTTATTTCTACCATCCTGGTACTGTTAATGAGTATCCCAGGAATTATATTTTTTTACGGTGGTTTAGCTAAGAAAAAAAATATGTTAAATACTATGTTTCTAACCTTAATTGCATTTTCAATTGTAAGTATAATTTGGGTTGTCTATGGTTATCAGTTTGCATTTGGTCCAACAATTAATGGATTAATTGGAAATCCTCTTAACCTATTTTTAAATGGAATAGGTATAAATGATCTTCATGGAACAATCCCAACAGTGGTTTATATAGCTTTCCAACTAACCTTTGCAGGTATAACAGCTGCTCTTGTTTCAGGAGCTGTTGTTGGAAGAATGAAATTTTCTGCTTGGATAGTATTTATTTCTTTCTGGGTAACTTTTGTCTATATCCCTATAGCTCATTGGGTGTGGGGTGGAGGATGGTTACAACAAATGGGTGTAATTGATTTCGCTGGAGGAACTGTGGTTGAAACTTGTTCTGGTTTATCCGCACTTGCAGTAGCTATTTTAGTAGGAAGACGAAAAGATCAAACTTTGTTACCACATAACCTTGGATACACAGTTTTAGGAGCAGGTTTCCTATGGTTTGGTTGGATGGGATTTAATGGTGGTTCTGGTCTGGCTGCAAATGGACTTGCTGGTATGGCATTGCTAATAAGTAACACTGCAGCAGCAACTGGACTTATAACTTGGGTGATTATTGATACAATTCGTGATGGTAAACCAACAGTTCTTGGTGCTTTGTCTGGAGCTGTATCTGCACTTGTTGCGATTACTCCAGCTGCAGGGTTTGTAGATATTGGTGGAGGAATGGTTATAGGGATTGGAGCTTCTATAGTATCATATTATGCAGTAACAATCCTTAAACCAAAGTTAGGTTATGATGATTCCTTCGATGTTTTTGGAATGCATGGTGTTTCAGGTATTTGGGGTACAATAGCCACTGGTATATTTGCAGTTGCAGCTATTGGTGGTGTCAACGGGTTTTTACACGGAAATCCTTCACAACTCATAATTCAAATAATAGCTGTTGTCTCTACCATAATATATTCCTTTATTGTAACCTTTATAATAGCTAAGGTAGTTGATTTAGTAATAGGTTTAAGAGTAAAGGAAAGTGTTGAAGTTGAAGGTTTAGATACCCATGTTCACGAAGAGACTGGTTATAGGTTATGATTATTACTTTAGAGATGATTAGATGAAGAAAATTGTAGCGATTGTAAGAGACTCAAGATTTGAATCTATAAAAAATGCTCTTGTAGATTTGGGCTGTGGTGGAATGACTGTTTGGGAAGTAAAAGGAAGAGGAAAACAATTAGGAATAAAAGAATCTTATAGAGGTTTTGAATATTGTGTTGATTTACTTCCAAAAGTCAGAATAGAAATTGTTGTTAAAGCTGAACAAGTGGATGATGTTGTGAAAACTATTGTTGAAAATGGTCAAACAGGTTCAATAGGTGATGGAAAAATTTTCATATCAAGCATTGAAAAAGTGATAAGAATAAGAACCGAAGAATTAAATGATGATGCGATTTAAAAGTTTCTTTTCTCTGTTTGAAGGATGATACTTTGGTAATATATTAAAAAAATAATATAAATTTTGATAAGATCACAGATTAAAATCAATAAATTTATATAATATGTATTTATAAATATAAAAATAGAACTTTTTATAATTTTTATTTTATGAAAGTTCTAAATTATGTGTTATTAATTTAAATAAACATTAGGAGATGAAAATGTGAAATTAATTAATAAGTTACTTGTGTCTTTGTTAGTATCTTTTGCTGTGATTGGTTTTGCTTCAGCTACACCAATGGATTGTCAATGCCCATCTTGTGACTGTGGTACTACACATATTGTTATGAAAGTTGGAAGTTCAATAACAATTTCTGCAAAGAAATGGGAAAAAATTGAACCTAAAGTTGTTAATTCAACTTTCTTTAATGAGCATTTTAATGTAACTAAAAATGATAAAGAGGTTACAATCACTGCAATTAAAGCAGGACACACAGAATTCGATAAGAAAGGAAAACATGGTACTTGTCATGTTGTACTTGATATAGTTGAATAGATATTTTGATTAATATTCCTTATTAATCTTTCTTTTTTTAAACAGCTATTACCAAACATCTATTATCATATCATTTATTGTTAGTACATTTCTAATTATTAAGTTCATATTATTAGTAAAGATCTATCTTTTTTTCATTCCAAAGAAATTAATAGCCTGTACTAATTCTCTAAATTCTTCTAATTCTCTTTCAATAACTTGCTCTTCAGTTAAAGTTCCACTCATTTCCCCATCAACACTTAACTTATCAGGACCTCTACCAACAACTCTCTCTTTCCCATCTTTAGAAAATATCCTTTCAGCATCTAAATTATGGACAAAAGACCTTCCTGGAATTATTACAGCATCTTTAACTTCGGAGAGATCAATATCCTCAAGATCTTCCTTTGTTATTAAACAAGCTATTTCTTTCTCAGTGCAAACTATATTAACATCGTCTGCTCCAATTTTTTCAAAAATTTTAGCGATATATGGACCAGCTATTTTAGATGAAATTACTGTTGCCTCACCAGTAACCTCTTGAATAAACTGCAAATATATTTCATTTCCATCTTTAGCTATTGCAAACGGAGCATTAGTTTCAGGATCAAATACTGGTGTTCCAGTTACTCTAAGATTAAATTGAGAATTAATTTCTTTCACTAAATCTTTAAACTCTTCTACACTATGTGTTTTAACATCTTTAAGAATAGGGGCATTTTTAAGTATTAATCCTTGATTGATTGTATTTGCAAATCTCATAAGAATCAGTGCCTTAGCACCCCAACTTTCAAGGTCACTACATGTTTTTAGTAAGACATCACCATCGTTTACTCCAGGAATTATAACTGAGGCTCCATGAACTTCAATACTTTCTGAAAAGATTTTCAATGCTTTTAAAGACTCATCAGGATTTTGATCCTTAACCCATTCTCTTCTAAGGTTATGGTCTGTGCTAAAAACCGTGTAGGTTACCTCATCTACTCCATTGTTTACTAAGGTCTTAGCTATTTCACCATTCTCAAACCCTTTTCCACTTGTATAACCAATATGGCTGTTAAGACCAAACTGATTTAAGGTGGATGTTAATTCATTTAGATGAGGATAACAACTGAGATCACCTCCTCCACTAATGTTTACTTTTAGATCTTTGTCCCTGTAATTTCCTAACATTAATGTACTTTGTATTTCACTCATAACTATGAATGGAAGTTTGAAATTATTTTTTGACTCCCTTAACTCTTCTCCACAACGTGAACAACCAATTTTTCCAGGAGAACAACTAATACAGCCTAAAGGTTCCATATATTTAACTTCTTTAAAATAACAGTATTTACAAAACCCTTTACAATCTACTCCAGGAATACCACCTATATCTGCTACAATTTGCATTTTAATCATTTAGTCTACTTTTTCATTATTTTCTATCAATAATATTACTAATTAATTATTTTATTCTGTTTCAATATATATTTTTAGTGAATTTATATTAATTTAATTAATATTTATTTAAAAATTAAAAATTGTTTAATGAAATATAATCAGTTATAGTGTAACAAAATTTCCTATATATAAGAACCTTTTAAAAACGGAAAATAATGGATACTTCGTATCCTAAGTTTCTCACAACCTTCGAAATAATGGATACTTCGTATCCTAACTTACCTAAAGGTAAAAAAAGTTTAAGAAAATCAAAGATTTTCTAACTTAACAAGTTAAGGTTCATCAAGAGTTACTTTTTTAAAAATAATAAATCAATTTTTAAAGAATTATTTTATTATAGTCCTTGATATTAATATTAAAAGTATTTTCAATTAAAATGATTTATTCTTCATTGTTAAAAATTTATTTTTAACTTAGAAGAATTTATTCTCTGTTTAAAAATATCAATTAAAAATAATTTATTTCCTTATTAAATAATTTAAAATTAATTATATTAAAAAATATCTTCA
>JAITGU010000142.1 GCA_031280375.1 Candidatus Methanovirga procula
TAAGTGATAGGAATGAAAAAAAATAGTAAAATTAATTAGAATTTCAATAAAAAGAAAGCAGACAAAAAATTATCAAAATACTATATTTAAAAAATACCCAAAATTAAGTTGTCTTGACACTAACTTTATATAAATCTTATGTTAACTAAAGATTTCATAAATCTTCATCAAAATTCTCAAATTTTGAAATTTCTGCAATATGACTTTCTCCAGATATTATTTTTTTTAATTCACCAGTGTTTAACTCTAAAATTAAAGAACCTCCATTATTAATCCCTACAACATACCCTTTTAAAACTTCTCCAAAAAGCTGTTCAATTACAACATAACTACCAATTGTTTGGGAGAGATTTCTCCATTTATATAATATTTCTTCGAAGTCTTTATTCTCAAAGTCTTTATATACATCTTCAAATTCTTCCAATAGGGTTGATATAAGATTAGTTTCATTAATTTCTCTTTTTAATTCCTCTTTAAGGGTTGTGGCTTTAATTTTAGATTTTTTAGATATTGAACTTGAATCTAAATTACTATCAATACCTATACCAACAACAACATATTCGAGTTTGCGAGATTTTGAGTTAGCCTCTGTAAGTATCCCAGCTATTTTTTTATCGTCTACCAATACATCGTTAGGCCACTTAATCCTGGCATCGACATCGAACTTTCTTATAGCTTTTGTCACAGCAACTCCAGCACCTAATGTTATTAAAGCAGCTTGTTGTGGACTTATTTCTGGGCGTAAAATGATGGATAACCATATTCCTCCAAGTGGTGACTCCCATTTTTTCCCTCTTCTTCCTTTACCTTTAATTTGAGATCTTGCAATGACTATGGTTCCTTCTTCAATTCCACTACCAGCTAAAAATTTAGCCACTGTGTTTGTAGAGTCAACTTCTTGAAAGGCATAAATTTTTTGACCAATAAACTTAGTCTTTAAATTTTCTTTTATTTGTTCTACATCTATATTTACTGCTTTTTCAAGACCTAATTTTTCTATATATTTATCTATTCTCTCTTTACTTATTAAAACAGATCTCTCATTGTTCAATTTAAAATCTCCTCTTAGTTTATAACTTTTAGAAAAAATTTAATCACTATCATTTAAGCATTTAATCAAAATATTATTTGACTATTGACAAAGTTTCTGAATATTCATAAAAAATTCATGGTCTTTTCTGAGGGTATGTTCCCAACGAGTGACCATTAATCGTGACACCATAACAAAAAATATAAATGATATAATCATATTTTTAATTTTAGGGTCTTCAAAACCACTTCTGTCAACTTAATAATTTGTTAACACAGCAAAGTTTTTAATTCTTATCATCCTAAATTTTTTCTAAAATCAGTGTTTTAAACTTTTAAGTTTTGCAATCGGGATATTTGGGATTTCACTGACCAAATCTAATTCCATTCCTTTATTTAAAAGATTAACAGCTATTTCTAACTTACTTTTTTTCATTCCTTCTTGCTCTCCTTTTATTATTCCTTCTTTCATCCCTTCTACTTTACCTTCTTTTATTCCTTCTATTTTTCCTTTTTTTATTCCTTTTAATTCTCCTTCTTTTCTGCTGTGGTTTATTTCGCTTTCAAATTCCATTTTTGCTAATTGTCTCATTTGATAGTCGTGAAAAGCTTTTTCATCTGAGAGTAGTTCATTGAATTTTTCATCTGCTGCTTTTATGTCTTCATCCATCTTAATCACCTCATTTATAAGTTTTTTTGGGCTTTTTTTATCAAAGAATATCATCCATCTGTGTAATGAGTTATTCAAGTCTTTTTCTTTTAGTTTTCTGAATGTTGGAATGTTTATATTGTATATTGTCAGATGGTTTGAGTATAAACAGTGATCTTTATTTCCAAGTATATTAAAACTTTTGGTTAGTGAGATTATTCTGACAAAATTTAAAATCCAAGATGTTGATTAATGTGTGTGGTTTTAAATCGTTTAATTCGCCTTTTTTAGCTGAATTGGAGTATTCTCTCGCCAAGTACAGTAAGCTTCTTTTTTTGAAGTGGTGTTGATTTTGTCTTTGCACTTCCACTATTAAGTGTCTTCCATCTGATGAAACCGATCTTAAATCAAGTATACAATTCTTCCGTCCTTTTATCTCACCAGAAATTAGTTTGTTTGCAATAATTTCTATGAATTCGATTGAATCGTTATTTTGCATAAGCACTGCATTGATAAATGATTTTAATCGCTTCTCCATGCCTTCACTTGCCATATACTGAGAAAACAGAAAGTCATCCAATGGGTCAAACTATCTTTCAGTAACAATAATAATACTCCTCCAATAAATTTTTCTCAACAAATTTTTTTTTATTGAGTAATATTTTATTTGTAATAATTTATATATATATGTATTACTTTCAAGTAGAAATTGATATTTTCAAATAAAAAAAATAGTTTTTACTGAAATTTTACAGGTTATCAATTTTCTAACTAATTAAATAGGATATAAGTTTTAAAAAAAGAAGGATTCATTAAGTTGACAGAAATGCTTCAAAATCAAAAGATTTAAATATAACTGGATTCATATATTTTATTAGTGATTAAAATGAAAATCCCGTTAAATCCAGATAATAAAAGACATTTATATGGATATTGTTTTTAGCAAAGTACTTAGAGTTTATTGGTTCCAGAAATTTTCAAGAAAAATTAGCTTGAAACAACCTGAAAAGATTAATAACCATCAAATCATTTAAAAATAATGTTATTATTAATATTTTTCAAATTAGAGCCAAAAAATGCTTATAATCAAGTTAATAATAAGTTTAAGCTCTGTAAATTCTTAGATATTAATGACTTAGCAAATCTAAAAATCATTTTATGAGAGATTTATTCAAGACATAGTGAAATATCTACTAAATTTTTATTTAATTTCTTAACAAACAGTTATATTTATATACTATAAATCACATAGTGTAATATAGTAAAATATTAACAATTAATAAAAAGTTTGGATATATTATAGCATTAAAAGAAGATATGGTCAGAATCAAGCAAAATTTATAGCATACAGTAACATTCTCAAGAACCATATCTTCTTTTTAGTGGAAAATTTAGATTTCAATGGAATACATGTAAGCACAAAAAAAAGCATGTTCATTAATTATAATTGTAAAACCATATTTAAAATTGTTTTAATGATGTTTTAGACGGATTTTTTTTCAAAAAAGTTAGACGAGCAGACATTGATCAATTACATTTATAAATTTCTATCAGTTGATTATACAGTGCAAATAATGCTAAAATTAGTATGATATCATCAAAAAATCGTGAGTTTTTCTTATATTTGCATTATTACAAACAATGCCCCAAAAAAAACTTAAATGCTCAAATTTCATAGTTGTTGGATAGACTCATTTATTAATACTTGATAAATAATATTTATTTAATAATATTAAAAATAGTTATGAGATTAATTAAATTTTTAACTGATTTTATGTTTATAGAGCCTTTAAACCTTGAAAAACATGATATAGACATAGTTACTGAATTAATTTACATAGTTGATCATGATATTTATTTAGACATATTTAAACAAAAAGATAAAGCTATTTCAGCTATTAAAAAATTACTTAAAATTAAGAATACTATAATTAAGAATAATCCAAGTAAAAGTCATGATGAAAATAATATGAAAGGATATAGAAATAATAATATAAATAGGGACAGTGAGACTTTCGAATATGTTTTATTAGAAGATAATGAAATTAAAGGTTATTTACAAATTATTAAAGGTAAAAACACGATTTTATCGATCAATGAAGTCTTTCTTTTATTAAGAAAAATGCCCTTGTCGATTGCTTATAAATTTATTAAGATAAACTTTTTAGATTTTTTTGTTTTATCTAAAACAAATGTTAGTGAAATTTATTTAGGTGAACTTTCAATCCTTCCTGATGAGCAAAATAAAGGGTTTGGAACATTTCTTATAGAGGAAACTTTGAAAATAGCTAAAGAAGAGAAGTTCAAAAAGGTTGTTTTAGATGTTAAAATATCTAATGAAAATGCTCGAAGATTATATGAAAGATTTGGTTTTAGAGTATTCAATAAAAGAATCGGAAGAATATTTAATAAAGGTAGAGGAATGTACAATATGGAATATATTCTTTAGCAAAATATTAGCTTAAGAATTTAAATTCTACACTTATTAAATATTTATAATATTATCATCAAATTAATTTAATAATTATTTTTTTATAATAATTATTTTTTTAAATTAATTTAAAACAATATTATGAAAAATAGCTATTCTTAAGTGTTTTCATTTAATAAATTTAGTCGATTAATATATAATCAATAAAATAAAAGATATTATTATGACATCTATTGATATACCACAAAGAATGGATAAGGCATATGATAATGCTAAAAAAACGATTGAAGACAGTGAAGATATAAAGATATACAGCCATAATGATTGTGACGGAATATCTGCTGGTTCTATTCTGTCAACAGTGCTTGATCGTTTGAATAAAGACCATCAAAAGGAGTTTGTTAGTTTAGATAAGCTTGAAAACTTAGAAATAGAACACGAGCTAACTATTTTTTCAGATTTAGGTTCTGGTCAAGAAATTGATAAATTTGTTAAAAGTTCTTCTAAAATCATTATACTTGATCATCATCCACCAATAAGAGATTTAAACTATAAAAATCATGTAAATTATGAATTAAATGAAATAAATCCTCTTCATTATAGTATAGATGGTTCTCATCATATTTCTGGTGGAGGACTTAGCTATTTATTGGCTAAAAAGTTTGGATATTTGGATTTGAGTTGGATTGGTGTTTTAGCTGCTGTTGGAGATATGCAAAATTCAATAACTGGTAAATTAGAAGGATTAAATGAAATAATTCTTCAGGATGCTGTTGAACAGGGGTATGTTAAGGTTGTAAATGATCTTTCATTATATGGTAGACAGACAAGACCATTATTCGTTGCTTTATCTTATTTTAGTGATGTTGAACTTCCAATTACTAATAATACAACAGAAGCAATAGCTTTAATGAAAGAATTGGAGATTGAAAGGAAAAATGGTGATGTATCTAAAACTTTAAGTGATTTGACAAATAATGAGAAAGGAAAGCTTTTTTCTGAACTTGTGAAGATGTTGTCTAAGGCTGTTCCAAATAAGTATGTTAAACATGTTCCTAAACTTGTGGCAGCTGATTCCTATGAATTTTTATGTGAAGAAGATAAAACATTCTTAAGAGATGCATCAGAATTTTCAACAGGTATAAATGCTTGTAGTCGTAACAATAAAGAAGATATTGCTTTAAAAATACTTAAAGGAAATAGAATTGAAGCTTTAGACGAAATGGAAGTTGTTTTAAAGGACCATAAAACTGTTTTAGCTCAAACTATTCATGAAATTGAGCAGAAAGATCTTATTGTTGAGAAAGAAAACATCCAATATTTTGATGGAACTGGGATTAAAACGAATATTGTTGGAACAATAGCTGGTATGATTTTGAGTCAAGGAAATTGGAGAAAACCAATGTTAGGATTTACACAAGTAAGTGATGAAAATCAGGATTTAAAGATTTCTCTGCGATGTTCAAGACTTTTAGCCTACGATGGGATACATTTTGGAAATATAATTAGAAAAATAGCTGAATCAGTTGGTGGAAGTGGAGGAGGTCATTCAGTTGCTTGTGGAGCATATATACCATCAAATAAAAAAGAAGAATTCTTTAATAGATTTAATCAAAGTCTTGATGGTTTAATAGTTAATAGCTAAATAGTTAAATATTGATTGAATTAAATTAATTATAAATGATTTTATAATGTTTTGTGAAATTAAGTTTTTTGAATTTTAAATTAGCAAAAATTTTTAATTTTTGTAATTATGAAAATAGGATCTGGTTAATTTTTTTAAATCGATTCAAATTCTTAATTTCTAATTTAATTATTTAGAATACATTATTTTTTTATAGATAATACTTATTAAAATTAATTCAATAAAATAGACTTATTGTTAATAATTAATTTATATTTTAAGATTAAATTAGATGGTGTCAAAAAGTGTGGAGTTTTTTCAATTTTTTACATTTTCTTTATAAATCCTTTATAAGCAAAGCAAAAATTTCCTGAAAAACTCCACAAAAATTTACAACCTCCTATAATTAACAATCTTTTTACCATACTAAATTACAAAAAGTCAGTTGGGGGTAGTTGAACAAAGAAATAAATTCACAATTTACTATAATTAAGTAATGTTAATTTTTTCATGGTATTTATATAATCTATGCATTTTATCAATAACTTTATATAGTTTTTAAACATATATTGATTATATGAAATATAATCTTAAAGACAAATCATTTATTGGGGATTATACTTCATATATTAATGTAAATTCTAAAATGTGGGCTATAGTTATTATGCCTATTCAAATTAGGGTGGATAATGCTCATGGATTTGTCCATATACATTTTTCACATAAAGGAAAACATCATAAAATTGGTAAATCAAATTTTGATGAAATATATGAAATAATTGTGAATCACATTGAAAATAATGAAATTATAAGCAAAAAAAAGCTATGGGGGGAGTTGTCATGACCGTGATAAAAATGGTGAGATTTGTTAAAGGAGAAGACAAAATAAAAGAACTTAAAGAAAAATATGGTTCAATAGAGAATTTGAAAAGAATATTGGATTCTTCTGAGGGGGATATGTTAAATGAATTAGATCTGGAAAATTGGGAGCATTATTCATCAAATCCTGAAGAATTATTGCAGGAGGGAAAGACAGTTTTTGTTGAAAATTTGAAATTAAGTAGTCTGGATTTTGAATTAATGCATCAAATAAAAAATAATTCTCCAGCTTCAATTAAGGAATTAGCGAGTTTACTCAATAAAGAAGTGAGCACGGTTCAGAAAAAAGCGAAATGTTTAGAAAAAGAAGGGTTAATACAATTTAAATTAGGATCAAAAAATCGAAGGATTCCAATTTTAAATTATGATAAATTAGAAATTCCTATATGAAATAGATATTATAGTTCATGACATTGTTTTTTACAAATTAAGTTGTTACTATATTTCTTTGAATTGAATTTTATAGAACTGTAATTCTTATTTTTTAAAAATAATATTTATAATTATCTTTTAATTAAAATAAAATTATTTAATTAATTTATTATAATCATTATGGTTATCAACTATTAATTTAATTGTATCATATAAAATATCTATTAAATTAAATTTAATATATATTAAATTTATTAACTATTAAGTTTTTTTAATTTTATAAAATTTTACAAAATGACCATACGATCTTGATAAAGTTTTTAAATAATAAATTTTAAAAAAATTCTGTATATAATAGTTTAATCGTCTTGCCAAAATAGAGGATACAGTTAGAGAAATTTAGAAGACAATATTTTCGCTATTTCTGAAGAAATTTAATGAAATTTTCTAACTTCATTTTTCCAAAAATGTTGTACCTTAAATTTAATTCAGTTAATTGAAAATTCGAATATGCTCAATTTGAAAATACTGCTTGAGACTCAACTCAATAATTTAAAAAAAATTCTTTTAATATATTTAATCGAAGTTTTAATGGTTTAATAGTATAATTGGAGGAGTATAATGAAAATGATTAGAAAAAAAGGTGAAGTAACTAAGTTTCAGATATTATACGAAATATCTAAGAGAGAATGGTTTCTTCGTCAAAAAGATATAGCTGAACGTTTGGATATGACAATTCAAGGTATTTCAGAAAATTTAAAAACTTTAGTTGAAGAAGGTTATATTACAACTGTCAATGGAAGAGCTCCTTATTCACTCACTTTTAAAGGTATTGATAAGATTAAAAAGGAAGCACTGGAGCTTAAAAATTATAGCGATGGAATTTTAGCAAATATGGATTATTACAAGTCTACATGGCCAGCAATAGCTTCTGAAGATCTGGAAAAAGGAGAGAATGTAGGACTTTATATGGATGATGGAATTCTTTATGTTAGAAAAACAAGAGAAAGTGCAAATGCAATAACGGCATCGTCTGGAAAGAAAAATGAGGATGTTGCATTAGAAAGTTTTAATGGTACGATTGAGATAAATGAAGGCAATGTACTTGTAATAGCTATTCCTAATGCAAAAGATGGTGGATCAAAAGCTACGGATTTAGAGTTAATAAAGGAAGTATATGATTCAGGATTTAGAAAGTGGGATGTTAATAAGGACTTTGATAGGATTGGTGTTTTGGGAACTGTAGGTTATGCTGTATGTTTAAAATTAGAAATTCCAATAGATATTGAGTTTGCTGTTACTAAATCAACTGTTGAAGCAACAAAGAAAGGATTAAATGTTTTGGTCTTTGCAGTAGGTAAAATGACTAAAAATGTTATTAAAGAGTTGGAATCTAATAAAATTAATTATTATTTTTTAAATGCTCATCAAAAGCCAGATTAAATTTTAGTATTACTAATGAATGAATTCTAAATCATTATATTCTTATATGTCAGCGATGATTTTTAAAATTTTGACAATTACTATTATTTTGATGTTAAAGCTTAATTATCAGTTTAATGAATATTAATAATTCTTAAGTAATATTCTTTATTTATTATTCAAATATTTTTTAAAATATTACAAATTGTAATATAAAATATAAATGTAAGTTACATTAAATATTAATTAGAATACTTTTTATTAGATATTTTATTAATTTTTTATATATATGGAATAAGTTTTACATTTAGAATAAGTTGTATAGATTAAATTTTTATTAGATATATTTTATTTTTATTCATTCAGTATCTTAATAGATATTTTAAATTTAATATTTATTTAAAATTTTGTGATATTATGAGAAATATTATTGTTGATAGATTAAATCAAACACCAATTGAAGAACTTGATATAGAGATTGTTGAAAGAAAAGGTATTGGACATCCAGACAGTATTAGTGATGGAATAGCTGAATCTGTAAGTAGAGCTCTTTGCAAAGAGTACATGGATAAGTTAGGTGAAGGAAAAGTTCTTCATCATAATACTGATGAAGTTCAGATAACTGCTGGGGAATCAAATCCTAAATTCAATGGTGGAGAAATAATTAAACCTATTGACTTTTTATTGACTGGAAGAGGAGTTAGAGAATTTGATGGGGAGAAGTTTGCTATTGATAGAATAGCTATTGAAGCAGCTAAAGATTATTTGAATGAAACTCTTATTAATTTCAATGTTGAAACTGATGCAGTCGTAGAATGTAAGATAGGTGAAGGTTCTGGAGATTTAGTAGATGTTTTTAAAAGAGAAGGTGCTATTTCTTCTAATGACACTTCTTTTGGAGTAGGTTACGCACCATTTTCAGAGGTAGAGAATATTGTTCTTTCTACTGAAGAATTGTTAAATTCTAAATCTTTTAAAAAAGGCAAATATGTTGCTGTTGGAGAAGATATTAAGGTAATGGGTTTAAGAGAAAAAGACAAAATAACCTTAACAATTGCTTGCGCTATGGTATCAAAACATATTTCTGATGTGGCAGAATATAAGGATATAAAATCAGATTTAAGGGAAAAGGTTCTTAATTTAGCAAATAAAAATACAGATAGGGATGTTGAAGTGTTTATTAACACTGCTGACAATGACGATTCTGATAGTGCAGAGGGATATTATTTGACCGTCACTGGAACTTCTGCTGAAATGGGGGATGATGGCTCTGTTGGTAGGGGAAATAGGGCTAATGGCTTAATAACCCCTAATAGACCAATGTCTATGGAAGCTACATCTGGAAAAAATCCTATTAATCATGTAGGTAAAATCTACAATGTCTTATCTAATCAAATGGCTCGTGATATTGTTAATGATGTTGAAGGAGTTAAACAAGTCAATATAATGATTTTAAGCCAAATTGGCAAAGCTATTGACCAACCAAAAGCAGCGACTTCACAATTAATTTTGGATGATGGTTATAAATTAGAAGAAGTATCTAAGAAAGTTGAAAGAAGAATGGATGAATGGTTAGCTAATATAACATCTATAACTGAAGGTGTTGTAAACGGTAAGTATCGTACATTTTAATTACTTTATATATTATACTTGCTAAAATATCTTAGTAACTTTTCATAAAATTAATAATTATTTCATAATGTACTTTTCATAACACACTTCATTAAATTGAACTTATGTTTTATGATAATAACTTTAAATTTATATTATATAATTTATTTAAATTAATTTTTAATATTCAACATTTTTTAACATTATCTTTAAAAAATAAAAATGTTTAAGATAACTTTGTTGATTTTTAAATTTTAATATCTTACAAATTTAATTTTTTTAAAATAAATATTATATTAAATAAATAGTAATATAACTACATATTATAATATTAGATATATATTGTATTAGATACATTTTTAAATAATTATTTAAAATAACTTATTACACATTCTTATTATAAAAATGTATTTAAATTCCTTGTTTATCTTTTTTTAAATTAAAGAGATCGCATAACAATACAAATCTTTTAAAAAATTTATTGCTCTATTTTCAATTTAAAGAGTTGTACTATCTTATTTTTTGTATAAAAATAATTATTGAACAGCTCTAAAATTTTATTCAAAAATATTTTATCTTAAAAAGTTTCTATTTAAAAAATTTAATTTAAAAATTTTAATAGATATTTTAATATTTTTTAATTAATTGTCCTAAATTAATTATCACTTAATTGTTTAAGAACTTTAAAACTATTCGTAAAAGTTTAAGAACATTTATAATTTTTTTAAGACCTTATCCATTGTTTATTAACAGATATTTTGTTGATTAGATCATATCATAAAATTGTAATATTTATTATTTATTATATAATTTATAGAATGTAGATTATAATGTAATTATACAAGGAATTTAATTATAGGGAGATATCAATGCCAATAGAAAAAGCTGAAAAATCTTATGATCATAAGGAAATTGAGAGAAAAATAGATTCATTCTGGCAAAAAAATAATACTTACTTCAGAGTAAAGACTTTAAGGGAAAATGGTCCAAAATATTCATTTTTAGACGGACCTCCTTATTGTAGTGGAATAATACACTTGGGAACGGCATGGAATAAGATTATAAAAGACATTTACATCCGTTATAAAACTATGAATGGATTTAACATCCGTAGACAACCTGGATGGGATGCTCATGGATTACCTATTGAACTTAAAGTTGAACAACTTTTAAATATTAAAAATAAACAGGAGATCGAAGAAGAATATGGTATTGCCAACTTTGTAAATAAATGTAAGGAATTTGCTCTTAAAAATAAAGATGCAATGACTGAACAATTTAAAAGTCTTGGAGTTTGGTTAGATTGGGATGAGCCATATATTACAATAGATCCAAAATATATTGAATCTGCATGGTGGACACTTAAGAGGGCTCATGAAAAGAACTTACTTATAAAAGAGTTTAGAGTTATTAGTATATGTCCAAGATGTGAAACTGCTCTGGCTGCTGCTGAAATTGATTATGACATTGAAGAAGACCCATCAATAATTGTTAAATTCCCACTTGAAGAAAATTATTTAAAATATAGTAATAAGGAATATAATAAATTGGGTGATGATAAAGATTTTGACAGTGATTATGAGAATAACAAAGATAATGATAATCTAAATGAATATTTCCTGGTTTGGACAACAACACCATGGACTCTTCCTGCTAACTTAGCTATTAGCTATAATCCTAAGTTCACTTATGCTTTTGTAAAGTATGATGATGAAGTTTTGATTTTAGCTGAAAACTTAGTCGATGAAGTATTTAAGGATATGGATCATGAAATTTTAAAAGTTGTTGAAGGAAACGAACTTCATGACTTAAATTATATTCCTCCACTTTTAGATGAAGTTCCTAAACAATCAGAGTTTAAAAATATTAAGGATTCTCATAGAGAAAATATTAATTACTATAAAACTTTACCTGGAGATCATGTTGAATTAACTGAAGGTACAGGATTAGTTCACACTGCACCAGGACACGGACCAGATGATTTTGAATTAGGTAAGCAATATGATTTGCCAATTTTCTCTCCAATCACAATTTCAGGCATATTCACTGAAGACGGTGGTAAATACAAAGGAAAATATGCAAAAGATGTTGACGAAGAAATAATCAACGACTTAGCTTCAAAAAATATCTTATTTAAAAATGAGAAGGTTAAACATAGGTATGGGCATTGTTGGAGATGTAATTCTCCTATTCTCTATTCAGCTACTGAGCAATGGTTTTTAAAAATAACAGATATTAAGGATAAAATGTTATCTGAACTTGATAATGTGAATTGGGTGCCATCATGGGCTGGTGAAAGTAGATTCAAAGATTGGGTTGATAATGCAAGAGATTGGACTATTTCTCGTCAAAGATATTGGGGTATTCCGATACCAGTATGGATATGTTCAGACTGTGGAGAAATTAAAGTTATTTCATCTTTAAATGAATTAAAAGAAAATTCATTGAATGAAATAAGTGGAGATGACTCCGATATTCTTCATAGACCCTATGTTGATGATGTTGTTTTTAAATGTAATAAATTTAACTGTGATGGCTTGATGAAAAGAATTCCTGATGTTCTTGATGTTTGGATTGATTCAGGTGTGGCTGGATGGGCATCATTACATTATCCCTCCCAAAAAGAAGAATTTGAAAAATGGTATCCTTATGACTTTATTACCGAAGGTCATGATCAAACAAGAGGATGGTTTTATTCACAGCTTGGAACTGGAATTATTGCCATGGATAAGGTTCCATACAAAAAAGTTTTAATACATGGATTTGTTTTGGATGAAGATGGAAAAAAAATGAGTAAATCATTAGGTAACATTGTAAGCCCAGAAGAAGTCATAGAAAAATATGGGGCAGATATTCTAAGATTCTATCTTTTATGGGCATCTAAACCATGGGATGACTTAAAATTTGTGTGGGAAGAATTGAACAATATAAAAAAGATGTTTAACATATTATGGAATGTTTATCTTTTTTCAACAACTTACATGTCATTAGATAATTTTAATCCGAATGAAAACAATCTTAAATTTAGAGATGAGGATAAATGGATAATATCTAAAGCAAATTCCTTATCTAAAGAAGTAAGTGAAGATATTGAACAGTTATTCTTCCATAAAGCAACAAGAAAAATCAATAAGTTCATATTAGAGGATTTAAGCAGATGGTATGTAAGATTAATTAGAGGAAGAACATGGGTTGAAAAAGATGACCCAGATAAATTAGGAGCATACTACAGCTTATACACAGCCTTAGACTTATTAATAAAGACAACTTCACCAATCACACCACATATTTCTGAAGAAATCTATCAAAATTTAATTGTAAATGTTAAAGATGGGTTTAAAGAAAGTATTCATATGGAAGACTGGAAATACTCTAATGATGATATAGATATTGATTTAGAGAAAAATATGGATATTGTTCGAAATATTATTGAAGCAGCTGCACGAGGAAGAGATATTGCAAAGTATAAACTGAGATGGCCAGCTAAAGAAATTACAATAGTATCTAATAATGAAAAAGTGATAAATGCTACAAATAACCTTCAAGATATAATTAAAGACCAATCTAACACTAAAAAGGTTATTTGTTTATCAAAGTTTCCAAACCTTAAATATGTATCCAAACCTAATTTAAAAACATTAGGTCCAAGACTTAGGCAAGATATGAAAATAGTTAATAAATTCTTAGAGGGTACTGATACATCCAAACTTAAACAAGATTTAAAAGACATTGGCAAAGTTCTTATTAATGATGATAATATAACAATATCTGATGATAAAATTATAGAATTATCCCAGGAAGATGTTTTATTTGAAACCATAGTTCCAGATAATGTTGTTGGAATGGACTTTGAAGGAGGAACAGTATTTATAAACACTGAAATCACAGATGAAATATTATCTGAGGCAATGGCTCGAGAACTTATAAGGCGTGTTCAAGATATGCGTAAAGATATGGATTTAGATATTGAGGAGGATATCTCAATTTGTATAGATTCTTCAGATAAATTTAAATCTATTATCACAAATCAAATATCTTTTATTTCTAACGAAGTAAGAGGAAATTGTATAGAGTTTAAAGAAATCAATGATGAATCAAAGTCAGATGAATTTTATGTGAAGGATTGGAAAATTGAGAATGAACATCTTAAAATTCTGATTTCTAAATAGTATATATCTTAGTATTGACATTTAATTAATTAGATCAAGTCATTTTTTATATATGAAGTTAAATTCATTATTTTATTTTATTGGTCGTGGAGAGGTTGTCAAAAAGTGTGGAGGTTTTCATGAAAATCCATTTTCATATAAACGAAAATAAAAAATTTTGAATTAAAGAAAAACTCCGTTTTTCTAAATTCAAAACGAAGAATTAATTCTTCTAAATTGAAAAATAAATTTTCAATAATAAAAAATTTTGAATTAAAGAAAAACTCCGTTTTTCTAACTTAT
>JAITGU010000013.1 GCA_031280375.1 Candidatus Methanovirga procula
CAATGAGAACAAATAGGACTTATCATACTCAAAATGCTTATCTTCCAACATTAGCATTATTATCAGGAATAATACCCTTTCTTCTACTGATTAAAGCATTTTCCAACACTTCACCCAAATCAGGATGACCATCCGCTAAATCCGTTAATTTAGCTAAGACATGACACATTATTTTTTATTGTTTTTAAAGATATTAATGTCATGATTAATGATATATAATTTCTAATATATAAATTTAACGGTTTTTAATTCGTGAATTATGGTAAATTACATTTCAAGCGTAAATTATCAGAATTATGAAATTATGAAACCTTTATATTGCTAAATATGTCTTCTCCCAGCGGATCGTGAAATTGGTGATAAAAATTGTGAAAACCTCCACAATTTTTGACAATCTCGATTTAACAATGAAATTGAGATTATTTTTTTAATGTCCTTGTAGTCTTCACCTTTTTTAAGAGTTATAACACTTAATCTATCTGTGTAAAACTTTATTCTCTCTTCAATATCTTCTATCTCCTTGTTTTGCATTTCAAAAGTTATTACTTCATTATCTTTAGTTAAGAACACTATGTCTAATATTATGCTTTTACTGAATTCGGTTTCTCTCACGATTTCACTATTTAGAATTTGTCCAACTTCAACTTTTAATGATAATAATCTTTTAACTAATCTTTCTAATAATTTTTTTGAGTTTTTTTTCCTAAAAACAGATTTGAAAATCTCATCTCTTAGGATATTATTCGTAACATCCTTCAAATATTTATCATTATCTTTATTATTGCTGTCATTATTTTTTCTATTTTTAGACATTGACTACCTCTGGTCAATTATATATTTTTAATCAAATATTTTTAAAACTAACATATATAAATATTACTTTTAAGAAAATTAATATTAAATCAGGTTTAAGTAAAATATAAATGTAAGATATAGTTCATTTAACAAAACATTAATCAAGCTTCAATACCAAACAAGTTTATAAATAGGTAGATTTATGGCATAATGGTTTATTAAAAATAGAAATCCAATATTAAAAAATTACAATATTATTAATGAATAGAGTATTAATTTAGTGTTTAATTCATTAGATTAGTAAAATTTTACTTAGTTTTGCTAAAATGAATAACTAATAAGTGTTGTGATATTGTTTCAGGAAAAACTATTGTGTTTTTGGTTTAATTTGTCCGATATTCCATCTAAAAATTCTCCATAAGAACATTCATAAATATTAGTCAATTGAATAGTCTTTATTATATAAAATATCTATTTTTTAAAAAATTAATCTAATATTTATCTTATAAAAGTTATATTTATTTTATAAATACAATTTATATATATTATACATTTTAAAAAAAGAGATTGTAAAATTTTGTGGAGTTTTTTCCAATTTTCCATGATTTCGTTTATATAAAACATGAATTTTCACGAAAAACTTCACACTTTTTTGCAGTCTCAATTTTTAATAAAATTTATAAATTATAGAGTTGATAAAATAACATAGTATTTAAATAAAATAATAAATGTAATACCAATACAATGAGTAGCAGTTGGCATCCATTATTGATAAAAGACTTTGAAAAGTTAAATAGTTAAAGAGTAAGATAACGAGTATGATTCATGAACCTGAGTTCATCTAATTTTTCATCCTTACAGTTTCACTTCTAATATCAGTTCCTGTGGAAGAAAATACATTGTAAATGAAAAAAAACTTCAAATGTACACTAAATAAATATTAGGATTATCTGATAAGAAATTTAAACAAAAATAGAAAAATATTGAAATTCCAGATACTTTAGTAAGTTTAAAAAAATAAAAAAAATTAAATCAAATAAATGAGTTTTATGATTTTATGGAAAGAATAAAAATATGATCATATATGGATATATATTATTCGAAGATTAGTTTCAAGAGTATTACTTGTAATTAAACATGATGAAAGCTTTTTAAATTGGGAGATTAATATTATGGATAGGAAACAAATAGCTATTGACTTTGCAGAGCCTTTAAATCATCCCGAAATAGTAAAAATTATATTATTCGGTTCTGTGGCTCGTGGTGATGACAACGAAGAATCTGATATTGATATATTAATAATAATTTCTGAAAAGTCAGATGAAGCTAAAATTGAGGAGGATATATATTCAAAAACTTTTGATATTCTTATGAAAACAGGAGAATATGTTTCTGCAAAAATAAAACCCTTAAATCATTATAACAAATATAAAAGTTCTTTTTTCTTTTCAAATATTGATAAAGAGGGCATTATTTTATAGAATATGATAATTTTTATTTATATTCTAAAAATAACCATAATCATTTGGATAATGATTAAAATAGACAATATGGATAAAAATATCTTTTTTAGTTTTTTATTTTCTTACTTTTTTTTATTTTTAATTTTATTTTGTATAATTTTGAACTAAACTGTTAAATATATGATTTTACACTATTATATTTTGTAATAAAATCGTAAAAGTTATATAATACATTTACAAATATAAAATCTTATATGGAAAGTTTAAACAATAATTTTTATATTCCTGAGGATAAAACAAGGAAAAAACATATAGATCCATTACTGAAAAAATTAGGCTGGAAAAACAAATATATCAAGGAAGAAATTAACCCTATAAAATCTGATTTTAAAAATAAGGATTATGTGCATTATAATGGAAAAATTGAGAAAGGTATTGATTTATTTATAGATTATCTTTTATTAGATAATAATGGAACTCCATTAGCTATTATAGAAGCAAAAAGATACTCAAAAAATCCTGCCATTGGAAGAAATCAAGCAATAACTTATGCTAAAGAGATTGAAAAGAAAATAGGTGAAGCAAACTTTAAAATCCCTATTTTCCTAACAAATGGTTATAAATGGATATTTATCGATGAATACGGAAATGAAAGAAGAATTAGTGGTCCGTTTTCTCAAAGAGATTTAGAAAGGAGAAGAAGTCTTTATAAATCTCGAAAAAATCCTGCTACAATGAAAATCAACTCAAATATTGTAGATAGACCCCGTAGTATTCAAATAGTTAGAAAATTAAGTGAACACTTTGCTGAATGCCATAGAAAAGCTTTAGTTGAAATGGCAACTGGTACTGGTAAAACCAGAGTTGCTATGGCAATAATAGACATTTTAAATAGAGCAGATTTAGTTAGAAATGTTCTTTTTATAGCTGATAGAATTACTTTAGTTACTCAAGCTAAAAATACTTTTAAAAACTTTTTAAATGAGCCAGTAGCTGATTTAAGAGATGATTTTGATGTTAATAGTCGGTTATATGTTTCAACTGTTCAAACATTAATGGGTAAAGAAAATAATCGATTATTTGATAAATTTTCTCCAGGATTCTTTGATTTAATTGTTTTTGATGAAGCACATCGTTCTTATTATGATAAAAACAATTTAATTTTTAGATATTTTGATGCAATTAAGATTGGTTTAACAGCTACTCCAAGAATTAGAGAAAGCAATAGTACTGTAGACTTATTTGGTGAATCAACAGCAGAATATTCTTATGATCAAGCATTATCTGATGGTATTTTAGCACCATACAAAGGAATACCGATCTATCTTAAAGTTTTAAATGAAGGAATTAAACCAAGTGATTTAGATAAATATAATCGAGATAATTTAAGAAGACAAGGTAAAGATCCAAATGAGTTTGAAGTAACTGGTTCACAATTTGATAAAGTATTTCTAAATAAAGAGACTAATGAAATCATTTTAAAAGAATTCATGGATAAATGTTGTATATCAGACGATAATAAACCAGCAAAAACAATATTTTTCCTATCAAGCAAAAGGCATGCAAATAAATTAAAGGAAATATGGAATAAGCTATTTCCTAACTTAAATGAACAGGCACAAGTTATAGTCTCAGATATGCCACATAGTAATCAGGCAATTGAGAGATTTAAGAAGCAAACAAACCCAAGAATAGTGTTTTCAGTTTCAATGTTAGATACTGGTGTAGATATTCCTGAAATCTGCAATTTAGTAATAATTAAACCTATTTTTTCACATATACAATTTTGGCAGATTTTAGGAAGAGGAACAAGGAACTTAGACTCTTGTAAACACACCGAATGGTTACCTAACCGAAAAAAGAATGATTTTTTAATTTTAGATTTTGTAATCGGCGGACATTCTAATATAGAGTTCCATAATCTTAAAAGAGGAGGAGAAGGAAAAATACAGTTAAGTACTATAACAAAAACATTTAACAATAGAGTCTCATTACTTGAAAGAGATTTAAACCAAAAGCAGAAAGACATGATAAATAATAAGATTTTAGAAGATATTGATAAGTTAGATGAAGATTTATTCACAGTAAAAGAAAAAATACCCACAATTAAGAAGTTAAAACGAGTTAATGATTTAAAAGGATATACAGATGAATTAATAGAAGAAATTTCACCATTGACAATAAATATAGAAAGTGATAATGCAAATATATCATCTTTTATTTTAAAATCAGAAAAGCTATTTCAATTAGTATTAGATATAGATCGAGATAAGATTCAAAAAGCAAAAAAAGAAATAACTTACATGATTAGAAATGTATTAGACAAAAATAACCTTGATGAAATAATTAAAAACAAATCAAACCTTATTAAAGTATTACAACTAAAATTTTGGGATGATTTAACATTTGATGATGTAGAATTCTTAGTTCGTGAAATAGCTCCATCAATGAAATATTTCACCTCCACCCCTAAAGAAATAGTCTATACTAATGTAAATGATTATATAATTAATACAAAAGAAATAATCAAATCAATCCCAGAAGATGAAGACTTAAAATTACTTTTAAGAACAAACGAAATAGCTAAAAAACTAAAAGAAGGAAAATGTATAAGTTCAAATGAATTACTACAATTAGAAAAAGAACTATCAGCACTAAAACCAGAAATAACAATCAACAATATTCAAAAAGAAACAGACTTTTTACAATTCCTAAGAGAGATTATTGGTATAACCAGAGAAAAAGACCCCAAACAACTAATAGAAGAAAGATTTTCAAAGTATATAATAGAAAATCATGATTACAATGAAAAACAACTGAATTTTCTCAACACATTAAAAAAAGTATTTGCAAAAAGAAAGTCCATTGATATAAAAGACATATTTGAAGACCCTTTTGATGAAAGTAATGTTTCTCAATTTAATCATGATGAATTGAGGGATGTAATTGATAAATGTAATGATATAAAGATGTGTTGAATTTATATTGAAGTTTTTTTGTAATAATTATAAAAATATAATTATAAAAATTTTTCACATTCACTAACAAAAATTTCTGCTTTTTTTAAATCTTTCAATGCTTTTGATTTAGTGACTTTTGGAATATACCCATAATCAACTTTTGATCGTTCTGATTCTATATTTGAAAGAAATTTAGCTATTTCACTATTAAAATTTTCATTCACTACAAATTCAAAAAAAAGCTCTGGATTCTTATTCAATGATGACACCTTCTTTTTTAACATTAACAAAGAAAGGGAAATCTTTAAATTTATTGAAATCATCAAGTGAGATAATCTTTGCAGAAATATATTCTTTAGTACTTATGAGAAAATCCATTACTTTTGTATAAACTTCATCTTCGATTTTATCTTCATCAGTAGTTAAAATAATTATATCAATATCTGAATCCTCTGTATCTTCGCCACGAGCAACAGATCCAAATAATATAATCTTATCAATGTCTTCTGATTTTAAAGATTTAGCAAAATCTATAGCTATTTGTTTTTTATTCATTTTAATCACATTAATTTATTAATAATTATTTTGTTATTAAAAATATTTATACTCTTTTTGTGTATTATTTTTTATAAAATATTTGTAAATATTATTTGTTGTCTATATTACTTGTCATCCACTCTTAGAAATTCTTTAAATAGTAATAATATAATAATAATAAACAGTATTATAATAATATTAATTATTAATAATGAAATAACTTATTACTTGTTTCAATATTGAGGAATTCTATGACTAAAAGGTTTGATGGAAATAACATTGTTGATTACTTACATAATTTTGATAAAAATCATATAAGGCATGAAAAACATTCCAATTCAAGACGAAAAGCTTGAAAATTTTCTTTTGAAGAAATTAATCATTTTTTAAAAGAAGAATATCCATTTTACATTGAAAAACAGGAATCAAAGAAATTTGTTTTAGTATATGATTATAGAGGCTGTCCAACAATACAGATTTATGAAAAATGAGTTGCTCCATTTTCAATTTAAACACATGTACAACCTTATTTTTCGATGAAAATAATTGTTAGACAGCCCATATAATGAAAAATACATTTTTTATATAGTAATTTCAATTAAGGATAGATTTATTAATATTGTCACACAATATAAAATTAATAAGATTAAATTCAATCAAAAAATAAGGGATAAAAATGAAAATTAAAAATGTAATTTTAGATTATGATTTGGAAAATGATATTCTATTTTTTTATATGGATAATGAAGAGTATGAGTTTTCTGAAATTTTAAATAAATCTATAGCTATGGATTTTAATAAAAATAAAAAGCCTATTGGTCTTGAAATTTCAAATGCTTCTAAACAGTTTTAAAACTAAGAAAATATATCTTCAATCTGTTAGAAAAGCTAATGTTAAAATATTTGTCGATGAAAAAGATATTAAATTGAATATTAAACTTCTTGTTGAAATCCACAATAAACAAACTCCTTTAGAAAATGTTAATATCATTGAAACTAATGACTTAAACATTCCAAATATTGAAACTAATATGGCAATTGCTTGATTTAGTGAAATATATTAGAATATTAATTTATTATATATTTGTTGTAGGTCTTAGACCTATTTCTATTTTATCAAAATTTAAATAGGGGATTTCACTGTTTTTATTACCCTCTTTAAACCCTATAAATCCTTTTTCATTCAAAGTTTTTACTTTAGGTTGTACCGTTGCAACATCCTTGTTTATTAACCTAGCTAATTCTCTAATGCTTTGAGGCTTTTTTTCATTTATTGTTTCTAATAAATTCATATCTAAGTCATTTAAACTTAATCTATTTGTTACTATGCTATGTGTTTGTTTATATGGTCTTTCTGGATGTTTAAGATAATATTTCCATGTTTCTATATCATTATAATATAATACATTTTTTGATCTTTTCCATTTGTCTTCTAAGTTTTCTAAACTTCCATATTTTTCTTCAAATTCTTTTATTACATCTATTCCTTTTTGTTCTTTTATTAAACTTATTATCATAAATTGTAACTCCTTATTTTATTATAATTCCTTATTTTATTATAAATCATTAATTAGTTCTTTTTTTATTCAATCTTTCGTATTTGTGTAAAATGTTCGATAACTCTATAATAACATTCTTCTAATGTTTTTGATTTTGTTGGACACTGTTCTCTGTGATTCTCAAGGTTTGGATGTATATGTGGTTCTTTATTATGGTAATTGTCTATTACTATGTTATCTGGCATTATAATTATACTCCATTTGTCAGGTAATAATTCTGTCTTATAAACTTCTTTTTCATAAAGAACAGTTTTCTCTTGCCTATTCTTTCCATCTGTTAATATGTATTTTATTTGTTATATACTGTTGTTTTTAACCAGCACAGAATGTATTTTAATAATTTCTAATTTCCTACATTTTTATAAATTAAAAAAAGTATTACTTTTTCATGTAATTATTTTATAATGAATTTTATGATACTTGTATCTTTTTTAAAGATTTTTTAAAATTATGAATAGATATTTAAACATTATAATAATTAATTATTTAAGAGGATGTTGCATAATTATTTTTGTTTAATTACTATTTATATTAAATTAAACAATTTATAATATATAAATTATTAGTTACTGAAAATCCTTTGGATTTTCATAATTACAAAAATTGCAAAGCAATTTTTGGTAATTTTCATATTTATAAAATTTTTTATTTTATAAGTCTAAAAATCTCTGATTTTTAATAATTACAAAAATCTTGATTTTTGGTAATTGTGCAACAAGTTCTTACAATAAGTGAAATTTTATATATAAAAAATTTTAAATAAACTATTGAACTAATATTCAAATATTAAATACTGTAGCATTACATTAATTAATTTAGGGATTTTATGCCACTTGATAAACTTTTTACTAATTTGGGTCTTTATTCAGATAATGGTCTTTATAAAAAAGGCGATCCAAAAATAGATTTTCCATTTAGGATTAAAAATATTATTAATAATATAGACTTTGATGCAATATTTTTTGTAAATGATAAACCTATGATTATTTTTAAAGAGTTTAATAACAAATCAGCTTTTGAAAAAAGAATAGACGAATTACATAAAAATATTTGGAACCTGGGTGAAATTCCAATATTATTTATTCAGCTTGATGAGGAATATCTTTTATATAACATTAATATTTTTAATGGAGAAAAAATAGAAGTTTGGAAACATATTACTGAGGATAGTTCTAATGAGTTAGATGATTTTTCGTATTTAAACATTAAAAGCGGGAGTTTATGGGAAAAATATCAATCTGATTTTAGAAGAAAAAATAAAGTTGATGATTACCTTATAAGAAATTTAAGGTCTGCAAAACATGAATTAGTAAAAAAAAGTCTACCATTTGAGGTAATTAATAATTTAATAGGGAGATTAATCTTTTCAAGGTTCTTATTTGATAGAGATATTATTAATAGAAATAAATTTAAAAAACATTTTGGAAAAGACTTTGAAGATATTATCAAAAACAAAAATAAATTGTATGAATTTTTTAATTGTATAAAAAATCGTTTTAATGGAACTGTATTTGAAATAAACGATGAAGAATGGAATAATGTTAATTCTCAACATTTGAAAATACTTTTTAATCTATTTAAAGGACACGATTTAGAATGTGGGCAAAAAGTTCTGTTTGATGTTTATGATTTTTCAATAATACCTGTTGAGTTGGTTAGCTGTATCTATGAATCATTTTTAGAAGAAGAAAAACAACAAAAAGATGGTGTTTATTATACTCCTCTTTCATTAGTTGACTATATATTAAATGACACAGTTAACGAAAAACTTCAAAAAAAGAGTGAATGTAAAATTTTAGATCCTTCTTGTGGATCAGGAATTTTTTTAGTTGAATCCTTACGTAAGTTACTGGAAAATGAAGAAAATTTATCATTAGATCGGTTAAATGAAATAGTTACAAAAAACATTTACGGAATAGATATAGATATAAATGCTGTTAATATTTCTATTTTTTCAGTTTATTTAACTATGTTAGATTATATAAAAACACATGACTTTAAATTCCCTAAATTATTAAATAAAAATTTTTTTGTGGATGATTTTTTCAATGAAAAATCTAAATTTAATAATATAACTGATTTTGATGTTATTGCGGGTAATCCACCATGGGTTAGAGTAAAAGGAGAAAAACAGACATTTGAAAAGTATTGCAAGGAAAATAATATACCTATTCATAATCGTCAAATATCAGAAGCTTTTTTAGTTAGAAGTAGTGATTTTATTAATAATGATGGTATTATTGCACTAATTGTTTCAAGCAAGATTTTTTATAATCCCTCTGACTTACTTTTCCGTGAATATCTATTAAAAAATTTCATTTTAGTTAAAGTTTTTGATTTATCATTTGTCAGGAAAAATTTATTTAGTAATGCTAAATGGCCAAGTACAATTCTTTTCTATAAAAAAAAAGAGTCTAAGGAATTGAATAATGTTATAAAGCATATTTCTTCAAAACCAAATCATTTTTCAAGTCTTTTTAAAAGGATTGTTGTGCAAAAATATGATATTAAATCAATTAACCAATCAAAATTACTTAAATATGATTGGTTGTGGAAAGTTTTATTAGTTGGTAATTCTCTGGATTTTGACTTTATAAAAAAATTAAAAAAATATGAATCTTTGCTTGAGTTAATTAATGACGAAAGTAATAATTTAACTGATGGAGTAGGATTTAAACTTCCATCTCAAAAAAGCAAAAATAAACATAATGCATCAAAATTTAAAGGAATGGACTTTTTAAGGCGAAGAAATCTGGAAAAATATGGTTTTTCATGCAAAGATTTTTGGGAATATGATGAATATGTTAGTGGCAATGAAAATTTGTTAAATCCTCCTAATATTCTTTTAAATAGGAGTACAAATTCTAAATTTGGAGCTATAGGTAGTTTTTCTAATGAAAATATAATTTTCGACTTTGATATAATTGCAATCAATGGCTCTAAAGAAGATATTAGAATGATGAAAAGTATATTAGGTGCCATAAATTCTAGTTTATTTAACTATTTTTCGCTCATGACTACAAGCATAGGAACAGCTGTAAATCAGACATCTAAACCTGAAAAATTTGCATTTCCATTGTTTAAGGATGTGTTAAATAATGAAATTTTATTTGAAAAAGTTGAAAAGATTGAAAATGCGAAAAAAATAAATAATGTTATAGAATTTCAAAACTTGGAGAATGAAATAAATAATATTATTTATGATATATATCAATTAACTGAAATTGAAAAAGACTTGATTAGCTATTCTTTTGATGTAACAATTCCATTAATTAAAAGTCAGAATGAAAAAATAAGAGAGTTAAATAGATCGGATTTAAAAAATTATGCGGAAGTTTTTTATAACCACTTTAAAAAAGCTTTCCACCCGAAATTCTTTGCCGTTGATATTTATAGTACAGAGTATTTTATTGGCATGAACTTTAAAATTTCAGAAGATAAACAGGAAAATGAAATAGTTTTTGAGGAAAATAGAAATTGTGAAGAAATAATAAATTTATTTGGTTTAAAAACATTAGAAATTGGAGAAATATTTGTTCAAAGAGACATTAAAACCTTCAATGACAATTCTTTCTCAATTATCAAATCTAAAGAATTGAAAAATTGGCATAAAGCAGTTGCATGGTTAGATATAGGAGATATTGTAAAATTCATGTTTAATAGTTATAATTCCCTATTAAATAAGGAGTATTATGATGAATAACAGTTTATGTGATGAAACAATTAGAATATATTTTAAAAATCAATTTCAAAAAATCTTGAGTCTCATAGTTTTTTCTTACAATCAGATTTTAGATAATAATGAACAAGTTTATAAAAATTACAAATTAAGAAATCCTCCTAAAAATGTTTCTCTGGAAAATATTCTAACAAACATGTTAGTTAGATATATACGAAAAAATAAAGGCAAATTTGAATTGGGTCTTTTTGGATTTGAATTAGAACCTTCGACTGAAATCGATTCTAATAATTATACTGAAGGATTTCTTGATATCAAAGTGACTAATTTAACCTCTTCTTTTGATAATAAGAACAATGAGAATATTTATTTTGCATTGGAATGTAAACGCTTAGATTTATCTGCTAAACCTAAACTATATGCTGAACAAGGAATTAAAAGATTTAAAACTGGGAAATACTCTAAGATTGTGCCTTTTGGAGGCATGATTGGTTATTCAGAATTGAGACAGGAAAATATTCTGGAAATAGTTGAGAAAATAAATGATTTTATGGGTAACGAACATTTGATTCTTTCTGATTTTATTGAATTTGATTTTTGTTTTGAATCAAGTCATGATAGAATAAATTTATCTAATATCCATTTATATCACTTAATATTGGATTATAGTGACATAATCATGGACTAACGAAGTAATCTATTACACAGACCAATACAAAATAATATGGATTATAGTGACATAATCATGGACTAACTCATAGATTTTATGTTATAGTACAAGACTTAATTTTTGACAAAGATCATCATTTTAATCCTGTTTTTAAAATTAAATTTAATGAAGTTTGGATGAAATTTTCATAGTCTATGCTGGTTGACCAAAAGTTTATATGCTAAAAAAATCAAACTATTATCATGGAATTTAAATCTATATCAGCAAAGTTACCTCGTGATGAAATTACTCTTTTCAGAGATTACTGTAAACGAAAAGATGTGACACCATCGGCAATGATAAGAGAACTTATTTTAAGGGAATTAGAAGTTCCAATACCAAATTATCAAGCAGGAAAAAACCATATTAAATACAATAGAAAAAATGATAATTTTTTGTGGTCTGTTGATTTAGATACCGATGAAAAAGCAAATATTTTAGAAGAAGTTAATATAGAATTCTTAGAAGATTTAAATAATCAAATAAATAATGTGATTAAGGAAAGAAACATATTTATAAATAAAAGTGGTTTGGAGTCCATACCAATACCTATAAAATTTTTGAAAAAATGAGTTTAGGTAGAATAAAAAGAATTAGGAGATGTATAGTGTTTTGCGAAATTAATTATTTTGAATTTTAATTACCAAAAATTTTGATTTTTGTAATTATGAAAATTACCAAAAATTGCTTTGCAATTTTTGTAATTATGAAAATCTTCGATTTTCAGTAATCTTCGATTTTCAGTAATTAAAAATATAATTCGACTAATTTTTTTAAGTTGATTAAAATTCTTAAATTTCATTTTTAAATTTTAAAATTGCATTATTTTTTATAAATAATATTATTAAAATTAATTTAATAAAATAATATTGTAATTAATAATTAATTTATATTTTAAGATTAAATTAATGATTTTTTTTATTATGATAAAATATAAAAAGTTACTTGAAAAATAGTTGAAAATGAAAAAATAAATTCGCAATTTACTATAATATAACAAATTTGAAAAGATCTAAATGAAGATAATGGGTTGTGTTTTAAAGTTTGGTTCCAATGTAAGGATTAAATTTTAGATAAATATAAAAGAAGGAGAAGATATGGCATTAAATAATAATATTTGTGAAAAATATGTTAAAACTCATAAAATTAAAGATGTGGATGAAATTTTTAATTTAATTCGAGGAAAAGATGATTTTCCAGATTTAAGAGAGAATTACATCTTTAGAGGACTTAAAAAAGATTCATATAAGTTAATACCTTCTTCTTTAAGAATTAAAAATAACAATAAAGATTCTATTAATACTGAATATCTTTTAAGATCTGTTTCATCAAGAATTGAAGAACCAGATGCAGATTCTAAAAGAGATAAAATATTAAATGACTTTAAAAATGCCATGATAAATGATTACATAGAACATTCTAATTTTAATTTTAAATATCAATTTAATAAAGAAAATATGCATGATATTGGGATAATTGACAAAAAACAGTACTTAAAAATTCAGATGGAGCTTTCACTACTAATGAATTTAGAAATAATGTATTAAACGGTTTAAATTTGGAATTTTTAGAATCTGAATCAGGTCATAATAACCTTCTTTTATCACATCATACTATGGATAAAATACATCATGAAAAAGAGAAACATGTCCTACTAAAATTTCTTGATTTAGCTGATAAGTCAGGTTTAAAAATCCCTTATAACAAAGAGAGAAATATAACTGTTCATAATGTTAGAGAAGATAAATATGTAAACTATTTATGGAACGATTATTTTATTGAAGCCATGTCTTTGGCAAGACATCATGGATTACCTACCAGAGCATTAGATTGGACAGAAGATTATAATGTTGCATTGTATTTTGCAACAGTTGGTGTACTATATAAAGAAGATAATGAACGTGATTGTGTTTTGTGGGCACTTAATCGCAAAATATTTGAAGATCATTATTTCAATGTCTTTAATAATAGACTTAGAGATGATACTATTTTACCACTAAATTTAATTTTTTATAGACCAGAATACAATATAAATCCAAGATTGAGAGCACAACAAGGAATATTTACTATATGGAGGAATACACATGAAGGTACATTGGGGTTTAGTAGTAGTGAAAGTGATTATTACCATATAGATAAAGGAAGTTTAGATGAAATAGTAGTAAAATGGTTGGAGAATAGTAGAGTTGAAAATGATACAAAAGAGATTGAGAAGTATAAGTTATTTGATGAATGGAGAGAACCTTTTATTATTAAAAATAATGAAAAAATATTCTACAAATTTATCATTCCTGGAAAATATAAAAAAGAAATATTGAATGAATTATATCTTAACAAGTACTCTGAAGAATATCTATTCCCTGGTTATGATGGTGTTACATTATCAATTAAAAATAAAGTAAAGTTAGATAACTAAAAGATTAAGTTAATAAAAATATTTTGATTGGAGAAATAATATGGAAAATATCGATAACAAAATAATAAGTCCCGAAATATTTATATCTTACAGCTGGACAAATGATAGTCATATTGACTGGGTAATGGATTTAGCTAATCGTTTGACCTCTGATGGTGTAGAAGTTCATATTGATAAGTGGGAATTAAGTGAAGGTCAAGATAAAGACGAATTTATGGAAAAGATGGTTAAATCTAAAGATATAAATAAAGTGCTTATTATATTGGATAAAAATTATGCTGAGAAAGCTGATAATCGAAAAGGAGGAGTTGGTACAGAAACTCAGATTATTAGTCCTGAAATTTATGAAGATGTATCTCAAAAAAAGTTTGTTCCAATAATTGCAGAATGTGATGACAAAGGAAAGCCTTATTCTCCTACTTATCTTAAAAACAGAATATACATTGATTTATCTAATCATGAACATTTCGAGAAGAATTATGAAAAACTTTTAAGAAACTTATTTCAAAGAGGAGAATATCCAAAACCTAAAAAAGGAAATCCTCCTAAATACTTATTTGAAGATACTCCATCTCACTACAAAACATCTTCTTTGTTAAAAAGTTTTGATAATCAGATTAACAAAAATCCAAATAAATTAAATTCATTAGTAAAAGAATTTCTTGAAGAGTTTCATAAAAATTTAAAAGATTATAAAATAAATTTTCCAACAAAAAAAGATTCATCTTTATGGGTAAAGAAATTTGTGATAATATTAATCCTTACACTCATTTAAGGGATGATTTCATATTTTTCTTTGATAAAGTTGTTAAAATTGATTTAAAAAATGATGATTTTGATTTTGATATTATAATAAAATTTTTAGAAAAGATTTATAGTCTTAAATTTGCTAACGAACATGATATCACTTCATGGAACGATTATACTTTCGCAAATTTTAAGTTTTTTATACATGAATTATTTTTATATCTTATTGCTATAGGATTAAAAAATGAAAATTATGTATTTATTGAAGAGATTTTATATTCTGCCTATTTTTTAAATGATCCTTATTCTTCTAAAAATGAACCTAAGCATTATAATAGTTTTTTTGGTTATATTGACAATAAAATTAAAAGTTATTACAATGAAGCAAATTCCAACAATTTTTTAAGTCCTATGGCTGATTTAATGATAAAAAGAAGTCCTGAATGGTTTGATAAGGATGATTTGATTAATGCTGACTTACTTTGCCATTATGTTTCTGTACTTCCAGAAAATAAATATAAATGGTTTCCTATTACTTATATATATCAAAAAAATAAGAGATTTGATTTGTTCCAGAGACTTGTTTCTAATAGGCATTTTGAAAAAATCAAAATTTTATTCAATGTTAATACAATTGAAGATTTGAAGAAAAAACTAAAAGAAATTGCAGAAAAGGATAATAATCCTCTTGGAATAGGGTATCAAAATTCATCTTCTCATGTTGAGCCTATTTATAATATTATTGATGTTGAAAGTATAGGAACAACAAGATAAATAATATGTGGAGTTATTAAATGAATAATAATTTACAAACTCAAAATTTAATGAAATATGTAGACATAGTAAATTCTGGAGTAACAGAATTTAAAGGAGAAAAAAAATATATTGCTACTGGTTCATTAGAAACTGACAATATAATTGATAATGTAAATGTTGCTTATAACTCAAGACCAAGTAGAGCAAATATGGAATTTAAGGTAAATGATGTTATATTTGCAAAAATGAAAGATACTGAGAAAGTATTTTTAATAGATAAGGATACAAGTGAAAATTTATACTCAACTGGTTTTGCAGGTTTAAGAATTAAAAATAGTGCTAATTTAATCCCTAAATTTTTATATTTTTATATCAGAAGTTCCACTTTCCAAAAAGAAAAAGATAGAAAAAGTGGGGGAGCTACTCAAAAAGCTATTAACAATACTAAAATAAAAGAATTCACTTTACCAGTTCCTCATTTAGAAACTCAAAAACAAATAGTAGCTATCTTAGAAAAAGCTGAAAAACTTAAAGAACACAGACAAATAGCTGATGATTTAACAAATAGCTATTTAAAAAGCATATTTTTTGAGATGTTTGGAGATCCAGTTAAAAATAGTAAAAATTGGGATTTGAAACTTTTAAGTAAAATAGCTAATGTAAATATGGGGCAATCTCCACCAGGCGATTCTTACAATGAAATTTGCGAAGGTGTACCATTTTTTCAGGGAAAAGCTGAATTTCAAGAAAAATATCCTATTGTAAAAAAATACACTACAAAACCAAAAAAATTTGCAGAAATTGGAGACATTTTAATGTCTGTTCGTGCCCCAGTTGGTTCTGTGAATGTTTCTAATATTGATTGTTCTATTGGTAGAGGATTATGTGCTATAAACTGTGTAAATATTAATTTAGAATATTTATATTATCATTTTAAACTTATTGAAGGAAGCTTTGAAAATATGGGGACAGGAAGTACATTTAAATCCATAAATAAGGCTCAACTTGAGAATCTAAAAATACCTTACCCACCAATTGAACTTCAAGATAAATTTGCCAAAATAGTAGAAAGACTGGAAAAAGTAAAAGACTATCAAAGACAATCTAAAATAGAAATAGATAATTTATTTAATAATTTAATGCAAAAATCGTTTAGAGGAGAACTTTTTTTATAAATTTAGATTAAAGATAACAGTTATTAAATTTTTTATACATATAAATTTAATGCAAAAATCATTTAGAGGAGAACTTTTTTTATAAATTTAGATTAAAGATAACAGTTATTAAATTTTTTATACATATAAATATGTGAATAATTTATCTAATAATATATTAATTATTAAATAATTATTTAACCTGACTAACAATGAATGTGATAAAATGGAAAGTATAGAGAAAAAAATTAATGAAACTAGAAATAGTTTAAAGACTGAAAGATTAGACATGACTTTTGGTGAAGTTATACGAATGTATGAAGAAAAAGAGATCATAATAGATCCAGAATACCAAAGATTATTTCGATGGGATTCAACAAAACAAACAAAGTTTATAGAATCACTTTTATTAGGTATTCCAATACCTCCAATATTTGTTGTGGAGCAAAAAGGTACATGGGAACTTGTTGATGGATTACAACGGATTTCAACAGTTCTTTCTTTTTGTGGATTCTTAGAATATAATAATGAAAAAAACATTGATTCTAATAGTTCTCAAAAAAATAATTGGAAGCTTGAAAAAGGTGATTTAATTGAAGATATTGAAAACTTAACCTATAATGAAATGTCAAAAGAACTTCAATTTATCATTAAAAGATATGTTTGCAGAGTTGAGGTTATAAAGTCTAATAGTGAGTATGATATGCGTTATGAATTATTTAATAGATTAAATACTGGAGGTGCTATTTTAACTAATCAAGAAATTCGTAATTGTATTTTCAGAGCAGTATCTCCTGATTTCAATGATTTTATTAATGAAGAAGGAAGAAAAAGAGGATTTATAGATTTAATCGATCTTCCAGCCAGGAAAAAAGATGAAATGTTTTTGGAGGAATTAGTTCTTAGGTTTTGTTCATTGTATAATAATGCGGACAATATTCAACATAGTATAACTCAACATATGACCGAATTCATGAAAAATACTGTGGGTGGTGATGAAAAGATAGCAGAATTGAAAGAAGTGTGGAGAAAAACAATTAACTTACTTGAAACACAGGATAGAGAAATTTTTAGAGCAAGACGAGGAGTGTTTTCGACAGTATTATATGATGGTATTACTGTAGGTCTTGCACAAAACATTTATAATTATATTGACAATCCTGAAAAATTAACTGAAAAAATTGAGGAACTCAAGAATAATCAAGAATTTAAAAAAGGCATTGGTAAATTACATTCTAAAGATAATTTGAAAAGAAGGCTAAAATTATCTGATAAAATTTTTAAAGATTGATATGAAAGAATTGATGACTAATATTGAAGAAGATATTGAATGGAGGACATCTCAAATTGCAATTATTAAGCTTCTTCCACTTAACTCTAATTTAAACGAAAAAGATGTAGACCTTTTAATAAAAAATTCAATTCCTATTATCTATTCATTATGGGAAGGTTTTTTGAAAAATATTTATAGTTATTTACATAAATATATTGATAGGAAAATTAAAAAGGATTCTACATGCTTTAAGGAAGATATTCATGTTTCGGCTTATATACTAAATAAATCTTGCAAGTTTGAAAAAGAACGAAATAATATTGATGAAATCCTTAAACATGTTGAAAAAATTTTTAAATTAATTGATAAACCTTATCTAACTAATTCTTCAAAATATAAAGGATCTTCTTTTAATTATAATAATATTGAGAAATTACTTTCAATATTTTCCATGCACTGTGTTGATGAAAAATATCGGGATGACTTAGATGAATTCTTGAAAATGCGTAATAGAATAGCTCATGGAGATAGAGTAAGATTTATTGAAGTAAATATGGAGGATATATCAAAATTTTCTGAAATGATTATTAATTTGATGTATGATATTTTTTTAAATATCGAAAAAAGATTTGGTAAGTTTGAATAAAAAGTTATAGTCATTTTGGAGAAGTTTTTAAATATTTTAAATCGAAGATTTAAAAATGTTAGAAAATCTTTGGTTCCGACATCATGAGAACTTAGGAACCAGAGATTCCGTTATTTTCTTAATTATCAATAAATTTATCATCGATAATCTTCTTATTTTTTAGCTTTAATAAGCTTAAATTAATTATTTTAAAAAATTAAGTTAAAATAGCTTATATTTTATATGATAAAGAGTATTTAGTTGATTATTATGAATTTAAAGAAATTTATTTTTTAAAAACATTATTAAACTTACTATAAAACATAGATTTTCATGAAAAACTCTACACTTTTTTACAGTCTCCAAAAACTATAATTTAATGAATATAGTACTTCCCTTAACTTTTGAGACAGATATTCATGAATTCTTTTAACCAGTTTTTCGTATAAGCTAAGACTCGTTACTTTTTCGTAAAAATTTAACATGAAAATGTATATTGTACTTCATTAGTCATTAAGTTTTGGGATATACTAAAAAATTAAATAGTAATTTTTATATATTTCAAATAGCAAACGAAAATAAGAAATAATTTCTCATCTTAATGACTATTGCAAGTTTGATAATGTTCTTAAAAAATAAATTCCTTTAAATTAATATTAATCTATTGAACATTCTTTATTATATGGAGTATATGGTATAATTGTTTAATTTTCTAAAATAATTAATTTCTACTTATTAAAATTGAAAAATAAGAATATTACTGATAATATTTTCATTGAAAATTAAGAAACTTTTCCAAAATGACTATAAAGACTTTGGTTATATGACAATTAATGATTAATTTTTATTGCTTTAAAAAATAAAATTCATGATTATGAATAATCTCAATAGCATATTAAACAAACAACTGAAGATTTAAATGAGTAATTAAAAATAATATACCTGAAAATAAAATAATATTACTATTAATAAGAATGTTTAGATAATATTATAAACAATATATTGATATGGAGTGTTTATTATGAACAGAAAAGAAATAGCTATTGATTTTGCAAATTCTTTAAATCTTCCTGAGATTGAAAAGATAATTTTATACGGTTCTGTGGTTCGTGATGAGGATAATAATGATTCTGATATAGATATTCTAATCATAACTTCTGATAAAAGGAAAATTAAGCATGCAGTTTATTCTAAAGTCACAGATATACTGCTTGAAATGGAAGAATATGTTTCAGCTAAGATTTTAACAATTAAAGATTATAATAGTATAAAAAACACTCATTTTATCTCAACAGTTGAGAGGGAGGGAATTATAATTGAAGGAAAAAGTTAATCTATTCATCAACGAATCATTAGAAGAAATTGGCAGATTGTTATTTAACGAGAAAAAATATAATAAAACAATGTGTTGTGCATATTATGCTATCTTTTATGCTGTTAAAGCATTGCTTGCTAAAAAAAATATATTTCCAAAAACATGTAATTGAATAGTACACTAATTTAGTTTAGAATATGTGAAAAAAGATAGTTTTAGTCAGGATATATTTTTGTTATTCAGTCAATTGCAAGATAGTTTTAGTCAGGATATATTTTTGTTATTCAGTCAATTGCAAGAAGATAAGGGAATGTATTGAGAAGATAGAAGATACCCTGGTATCTATGACTATTTAATAAAATTAAGAGGATTTTTATGTTAGATTCAGAACTTAAATCAAAGATTAATCAGTTGTGGGATAAATTTTGGAGTGGTGGAATATCCAATCCATTGATAGCTATTGAACAGATATCTTATTTAATGTTTATGAAGAGAACCTCAGATAATGATAATATGAATAAAAATAAGGCTATGTTAATTGGAGAGGAATATACTTCAATTTTTGAGGATTGTAAAGAATGTGATTGGTCTTTTTGGAAGGATAAATCTGCGGATAATATGCTTTCTCATGTTCGAGATAAGGTTTTTCCATTTCTTAGAGATATGGGTGGTGATGGTTCTCTTTACAGTCGTTACATGAAGGATGCCGTGTTTTCTATTCCTACTGGAACTTTACTCGTTGAGGCTGTTAATATTATTGAAGATATGCACATCAAAGATCAAAATCGTGATACTCAAGGTGATCTTTATGAATATCTTCTATCAGAACTTACCACCTCTGGAAAAAATGGTCAATTTAGAACACCAAGACACATAATTAAAATGATAGTTGAATTAACAAATCCTAAAATTGGTGAGACTATTTGTGATCCTGCTTGTGGTACAGCTGGTTTTCTTATAAATGCTTATCATCATATACTTAAATCTAACACTTCTTTGGAGTTAATCAAAACTGATGATGAGGGTAACATGTACAACCTCAGGGGAGATAAGATAAGTAAAGATGACTTCCAATTTTTAAAAAATAATGCATTATTCGGCTATGATTTTGATCAAACAATGGTTAGGATTTCTTTAATGAACTTAATGATGCATGGTATTAGTAATCCTCAAATTGACCAACTAAATACCTTATCCACAAGATTTACTCAAAAGGAACAGTTCGATGTTATCCTTGCAAATCCACCATTTAAGGGAAGTATCAATAAGGAAGAGTTAAATGAAGACTTTACAGTTACAACCACAAAAACAGAAATCTTATTTTTAGAGTTGATGTATAACAACTTGAATATTGGGGGAAGATGTGGAGTTGTTGTCCCTCAGAGAATTTTGTTTGGTAATTCTAAAGCTCATAAATCCATAAAAAAAGTATTGCTTGAGGATTGCCGTATGGATGCTGTTATTTCAATGCCTTCTGGTGTTTTTAAACCTTATGCTGGAGTTGCAACCGTTGTTTTAATTTTTACAAAAGGTGAATCTACTGAAAATGTGATGTTTTATGATATGGAAGCAGATGGATTTTCTCTGGATGATAAAAGAAATTTTATTGATGGAAAGGGAGATATCCCAGATATTATTGAAAAATTTAATAGTAGATTTGAAGAAAAATTTGAAAACAGGAAAGAAAAATGTTTCATGGTTCCTTTTAATGAAATCAAAGAAAACGATTTTGGTTTAAGTATTTCCAATTATAAGGAAATTGAGCACGAAGAAATTGAATATGAAGCTCCTGATATACTTAAAGAAAAGATTGTGAATTTAGAGAATAAAATTATTGAAGGGTTAAACAATTTGGATAGTTTATTGAAAAACTGGACTATGTAAAAAATTCAATGGGTGTAATATTTTTCCCATGACTTTGGTCCTATTTA
This sequence comes from Candidatus Methanovirga procula, assembly GCA_031280375.1. GTDB lineage: Archaea > Methanobacteriota > Methanobacteria > Methanobacteriales > Methanobacteriaceae > Methanovirga > Methanovirga procula. Next base: position 21,920 of record JAITGU010000013.1, read on the forward strand.
ACTCTCAAAGTCTAAATAAATTTCAATACTTTCAATAGTCTTAAATAACTTCTTCAAAATGGTGATGCAAGGTCACACAAAAATAATTTTCTAATTTATTGTTTGTAGTTGGTAGGAAATCAAATTGCAGATGGGCTTGTAAACTTTTGAAAGCATAGGTTTAATCTTGCCCCACAAGATCAACAAATTCCTTTGGTATTTTATCCAAAATATTCATCAAATTCTTAAAATTCCTTGTTTGCTTTTTTTATAAGACTTAAAGCTGAATATTTCAAATATTATTTCAGCCGTATCATAAGTATTCGGTTTTCTGGTAGTTCTAAACTTTTTATTGCTTTTTATCGTTTTACAATCTTTATGAACATTTTTTTTTTTATAATATGGAAGATGCATAATATTATGTATAAACTCCATAAATCATCAGCATATATATTTTATACTATAATGTTTCCCATCATTAGCTAATGAAATTCTCTTTTGTTGAATGTGTGGATACTCTTAATAAAATCCATTATTTTTTATCTTCAATTTACCATAATATATTCCTAAATTCATTATAAACAGTTTGTCCTGAAAGCAACTCCATGAAGACACCATTACTAATCCATCAATATTAGTTAAATATACATGTTCAAAGAATATTAACAGTTATCCCCTTATCTTCTTAACATCGTGTGTATAGTTACAATACTTATTTACGAAGTCTGTTAGTGGTGTTCTGTATAAAACCTCAACATTTACAACGATATATGGTTACTTTAACTGGATAGTTCTTATTAATGAGTCTGTAACCTTTATCATCATTTAGCAGTAAATATGCGAACCACATTTTGGACATACTGGATCAAAATCAGTGTAGATTACCAAAAATCGAAGATTTTTGTAATTATGAAAATCGAAGATTTTCAGTAATTAACTCTAATTCTATATTAGCTAACTGTTCAAAGTGTTTATGGACTGATAAGTCAAAGTTACTCTCTAAATACAATTTATCGTCTTCTAAGACAAATCACCAGTACAGTTAAAGTTATATATTTAAGAGACAATATTAATATTTGGAGATTAAATTTCTTGTATAATCATAATATTAATTGATATCATTTCTCCTATTTAAATATATATGTTCATATAACACTTTTGGATCTATTTTTGCATCGGCATTAACATGCCACCCATTGAATTTTTTACAAGATCCATTTTTATTATTAATATATTATGCTACTGATAATGGATAGCACCATGATTTTAAACCGTGCAATGTAAGAAATTGAAAATTGATTTTTATGAAAATTGTTGATATTAGAGTTGAAGTTATCTTTTTGGTTTTTGCCCTTTTTTTCGGGTCTGTTTTCGCTGTAATTAATCCTCCTTTCATGGCTGCTGATGAAAGTCGTCACTTTTATAAGGCTTATGATATAAGTCAGGGACATATTATTCCTAAAAGTAGTAATGTTAGTATTCCTAAGAGTTTTGGTCGTCTTATGCAGTTTGATCCACATAATACATCTACTTGGAAGCCTCCAATACTTAAAGATTTTAATAATGAATATTATAATTCTGCTTTTAATGATTCGTTAAATATTAACGATACAATAGAAGCAATAGCAGTTCCTGTTTCTTACACTCCTCTACCTTATTTTAGCACGGCTCTTGTTATTAAGGTTGGTGAAGTGTTTAATGCTGCACCTTTGATTTTGATGTATTTAAGTCGTCTGCTTAACTTATTAATTTATTGCATTATTGTTTATTATGGACTCAAAATTGTCCCTATTCAAAAGAACATGTTTTTATTGATAGCTTTAATGCCAATGTCTCTTTATCAAGCTGTTTCAATTTCACAAGATAGTTTAAATCTTGCATTAGCTATTTTTACAATATGTTATCTTTTAAACTTAGTATTTAAAAAATCGGTGGTTTCAAATAAAGATATTTTAATAGTTTCCTTATGTCTATTGGGTCTAACTCTATCTAAACAAGTATATGCTTTGTTAGGTTTACTGTTTTTCATTATTCCAAAAGAAAAATTTATTAATATTAAACGAAGAATAAAATCTTTTATTTATATTTTGTTGCCTTCAGGTGTAACATTATTTGCATACAAAACATTTGTAAGTTTGGTTTCAAGTAGTAATGTTATTCCAGCTCTTCAATCTCGTGGTACTACAATACCTTTTTTATTCAGATTAGTGAACTCACTTATTTACTATTATAATCTTTATATTTCGACTTTTGTTGGTTGTTTTGGTTGGGTGACAAATCCATTACCTTTATATTTAGTTTATATATATCTTGTGGTTTTGATCGTTGTTTCAGTTTTTGATATAAATATTTTTAAATTAGAAATAAAACAAAAATTAGTGTCTATTTTCATATTTGTAACAGGTTCAATAACTATTTTTTATTATGCTGCAACTTCTTTCTCTGACTCTGTAGTTTACACGATATTTGGAGTACAGGGAAAATATTTTATTCCATTTGCACCATTATTTTTCCAAACCTTAGGCAGTGAAAAAATAGCTAAGTATTTTGATAATTATCGTCTGAAAAATTATTTAAATGTTTTTGTCATTATTTTCATCAGAATAATGTTGATTATATCCACATATTATCTATGGAATATAAGTGCATCAACATGGTGGAACTTTTATATCCCAGATTTTATATAAACTAAATTTTAACAAGGATTCAATTAAAAGATTGTATTGATTCAGTGTTTTTGAAAGATAACTATGTAATAATTACAAATTAAAGTATTGTAAAAGAAAGAGTTTGGATAAGGATCTCAATTGAAGCAATAAACTAAATTAAGATAAGTGGGGGTTATGAATCTTACTAAAATAGGAAAATAATCGTGTTCACAGTAATAACATTTGAAAACAAAGAGATTAAATGGGGGAGGCAGTATAACAATTATTTTTTTATTTTTGCCTACAAATATATTTAATAGAAATTTTTCAGCTATTAATCACTAAATTTTCATTTAATCTCTTAATAAGTAGTTATATTTATATACTATAATTTACACAGAATAATATAACCAAATATTAGTAATCATATTAAATTTGATAATGTTCTTAAGATATAGTACATGTTATTATAATTTAATTTTTTATATAGATTGTAATGTAGAAAACCACTATAATTTTTTTTAAAATTAAATTATTTTTTTTAGTCTTGTTATATTTTTATATGATCATTAAATGTTGTTATGTTAAATATTATGGTGTTAAAGTGAAACCAATTATTTTAGAAGCAAAGAATGAGGAAGAAATTGATGATTTATCTAAACCTATTTTAAAAAAAGGGTTTAAAGAAATTTCTAAGGATGAAATCCATGTAATTTTAAAAAAAAGAAGTTTTGGTAGTCTAAGTGTTCATATCTGCTTTCTGCTTTTAATTCTATTTGGCAGTGTATTTTTTTTCCATAATCTTCCGTTTTTCAATTCTCTAATTCAAAAATATGGTTTAAATTTTATAGATAATATTTTGCAATACATAATCTGTATTTCTTATGGGAGTTATATACTCTTTAATTTATTTACAAAGACTAAAGTAGTTTTAATTACAACAGAAACAGAAGATATGGATGGAAATCCAATTGAATTTAATAATATTAATGATATAGATTAATCTAATTCAGTAACATTGATAATTTTAGTATTTAATTATTCTTCTTTTAATGTCCAATAACATCTTTTTGGAGATATTATTGCTTCATCCTTAATTATTATCCTTTTAATGCCCCAATAACGAGACTGTCAAAAACTTGGGGTTTTTGAAAATTATGAAATTTTTCAAAAAAAAAACATAGTCTTTTAAAATAATGAATTATAATGGGGTAAATTATGAATAAAGCTCAAATAATCATTTTCATAAATGTTATAAATTTTTAGATTAAATAAATTAACACTTATTATGGTAATTTTTGAAAATTTTATAAAATTATAAAACTTTAGTAATTAATGTACATTATTTAAATTTAATTTAAAGATATTTTATAAGATATAATTAAATTAATAATTTATAAACATAACCATAATTACTATAATAATATTTTTAAAATATCAAAACCTTGATTTTCACCAGTAAATACATTAAAAATTCTAAAATTCATGATAAAAATGGTTTTTCAACAATGTTATGGAGAGGAATCAAAAATTCTATTTAGTTTCATTATAGATAATAGCTTAACTTTTATACATAATGCCCATATCATTTCATTTTTTATGAATTAAATTTAATGAACTCTTTTTATTCCTTTTTGATTATTAAAATGTTTATCAAATGAAACTATCTCACTAATATTCAATTCTCCCATTAAAACTATGTATATGTGGTCAAAAAAAGGAAATCTTTTTTTGGAATTTAAAACATTATTTAATGCTTTATCATAGAAATAATGGTCTTCTATAACTGTGTAATTACTAAATAATTCTTCATAAATTTTTTTGATAAAATTTCTATCTAATTTCAGTTTTTGTTCTAAAATATTAATTGTCTCTCCAATTACTAATCTGGAAATTATTTGCTCTCTATCTTCTATTATCTCAGCTATTTCCAAACTTCTTTTATGATGTTTTTCTTTTTCAACATAATAAGAAACAATATAATTTGTATCAAGAAATATCATTTATTCTCCTCTTCTTGAATCATTAATTAATTCAACTGCATCAAAAGTATTTTTGACTTTAATAAAACCAGCTAATTCTTTTTTTCGTGATTTGTCTGGGTTAAAGGTTTTTTTATTAGCGATTAAATAGTCAGGAATTTTATTTTTTTTTTCTTCTTCTTCTAAACCTTTTTTTAAATACTCATTAATGATTTCAGTTTGTGTGGACTTTTTATTTATAGCAATTACTTTAATGCTTTTAATAATATCTTTATCAATATTTAAAGTAGTTCTTAATCTATTTTTAGTTTCCATAATAAAACCTCAAAATATATGACTATATGCAAATTTAATTTATGCATATAATTATGTATTATTGTATATAAATACTTATAGGATAATGTGTTTCAAAGAGAAAAATCATATTAAAAAAATTAAATAGTTATAAATTAATCTATTCCATTTGTCTTTAAAGTTTCCTTCAAACTTTTTAAAAAACGAAAACTTCGTTTTCTAAGTTTCTTGCTCTACTCGAAACAACAGGAATTTCATTCCATAAGTTTCTCGCTCCGCTCAAAACAAACGGAGAATAGCGGAAAATTTGTGTTCTAAGTTTCTCACGACCTTCAAAACAGCAGGAATTTCATTCCCTAAGTTCCTCACTTTGTTCGGAACCAAAGATTTTCCTAAGTTCATATTACTATGTCAGAACTTAGGTTAAATATATTAACTAATACTTGAAAGATTTTTATTTTCTGTGGCTTTGTGCAAGTCTAATTGTTTTTTCAGTTTTCATATGAAATTAAATTAAAGTATTACATTTTTTTTTTTTTATATGATTTTAATGTTTTGAAATAGTAAATAGCTGTTTAAAACACCATGTTTTTTCCATCGGCTTTTTATAATGATATTTTAAATCTTTAAATAGGAATAAGTTAAAAACATAAAAGAGTAAAGTATTTATATGAGTTATGCAGAACCATATAAAAAGGTCATGATTTTTAGGTTTGCACAAAACTTCAAAAAAAGAAGCATTTTAAAATGCTTTCCAGACCAATTCAAGCAAAGGAGGTGAACAATATGAACCCAATAATGACTAAAGCAACATGGTGTGACCCACCTTCAAATCCAGAAGCTGTACCTTTTTTCGGAGGAGGTTTAGATTACTTATCAATAATATGATATCCACATTTAATTTATTGAATTTTACAAAATTTGCAATATCTTAGGTGCATGAGCCTTTTTAGAAACTTTTTTATTCTCTAATTCAAAAATATGGTTTAAATTTTGTAGATAATATTTTACAATACATAATCTGTATTTCTTATGGGAGTTACATACTCTTTAATTTATTTACAAAGACTAAAGTAGTTTTAATTACAACAGAAACAGAAGATATGGATGGAAATCCAATTGAGTTTAATAATATTAATGATTTAGATAATCTAATTCAGTAGCATTGATAATTTTAATGTTTAATTATTCTTCTTTTAATGTCCAATAACATCTTTTTGGAGATATTATTGCTTTATCCTTAATTATTATTTTTTTAATGTCCAATAGCATCTTTTTGGAGATATTATTGTTTCATCCTTTTTAAGTTCTTTCATAATTTTATCAACTTCTTTTTTTTCAACACCAGAAATTTCGGCAACTTTATTTGCGTTAAGAGGATCTTCTGATTCTTTAAATGCTTTAATAACTTTTTCTTTATTATTCATATTTATCACCTAAAATTATTTTTTTATAATTATTTAAAACACTTTTTTGCTTTTAATATGGTATTTTATCTAACTTTAATAATACATATTTTTTTACATTTTTTTTAATTAAATATATGGTCTTTGTTAATTAATTATGTTCTTTTTTTAAATCATATTTTAAACTTTTTTCGATAAGTTCAACTTTTTCTAAAGTATTTTTTGTTTTATAAACTAAAATTTCTACTCCTTCTTTCTCTGCTTCTACTAATGTTTCTCCAAATTCTGGATCATTACTCCAGTTTGGTTTAAAGCTATTTCCATTAGGGTGTTGGATTAAAAAGAATACAATTGCTCTATGGCCTTGTTTTTTAGTAGCTATTAATTCTTTCAGGTGCTTTCTCCCTCTCTCGGTTGGGGCATCAGGGAATTTAGCAATACAATCTTCGACTAAAGTCACTCCTTTAACTTCAATGTAGGCTTCATTATCTTCATCGTCAAATATGTATATATCTATTCTTGATTTTCCAAAAGTTTTTTCCTTACTGTAATGATTGTATGATCTAAGTTCTTTTATTTTACCTTTTTTTACACTGTCATAAACAATATTGTTTGCTTCTTGTGAATATAAAGATACTAATACCCCATTATTCATTACAAAATGAAGGGAATATTTTGTTTTTCTTTTAGGATTGTTATTTGGTAGTATGTAAACAATAGCTCCATACAATAATAATTCTTTACATCTTCCAGTGTTTGGAACATGAGCAGTCACATCTTTGCCATCAATATCTACAATAGCTATGAAACGATTTGGTCTTTCTTTAAATATTCCTTTAACATATTTCATAGAAATACTCTTTATTATTTTTATTTTAGTATTATATTAGAAAGTTAGATTAGTGTTAAAAAATCATAAACTATTTTTGCAGTAGTCACAGCAGAAGGATCTCCCAGTGTTTTAGAGGATAATTCTACAATATCAAATCCAACAATATCTTTTTTAGTTGTTATCTTTAAAAGCTCTTCAAAGTCAGATAGGTTAATTCCATTAGGAACAGGGTTTCCAACTGATGGTATGTATGCTGGATCAAATGCATCACAGTCTATAGAAAGGTAGACTGGACCTTCAATAGCTAAAATCTCCTTTTTAATAGTGTTTAATTCTTTAAAATTTTTAGAAGAAAATATTTTAATATTTTCATTGTTTTTTACTAATTCATATTCTTCTTTTGATGATGAGCGAACACCCAGTTGAAGAATATTTTTAGGGTTTAAATCATAGATTCTTTTCATCACTGTTCCATGAGAATATTTTTCACCTTGATATGTATCCATCATATCCATATGAGCATCAAAATCGATTATTGTAAGTTTATCAAGATCAATTTTATTGCTTAATCCTTTAATAGCTGGATAACTTATAGTGTGTTCTCCTCCTAAGAGTAATGGTTTGAGATTTAAGGAAGTTAATTCAGATACACTATCTTCAATCATTTGGGATGTTTTACTCCAATTTCCATAAATTACATCAATATTTCCCAAGTCAAAAAATGGTGTTTGGAGTTCTTTTTTGAATGTGAAGTTGTATCTTTCAAATGAAAAAGAACTTTCTCTTATGAGTGTTGGGGCTGATCGTGAACCAGTGTGATATGAACTTGTACTATCAAAAGGAACTCCTAAAATGCCCCACCCAATTTCAGTTCGAGACTTTAATTCATGAGGATGTTTAGAAAAAGCAAATTTCCCTGGATTGTAGGTATTTAAAAGCATAAAAAATCAATGTTGTGATGGCTTTGTTGTAATAAGTTTTTATAATTAATATTATGATATAGAATAAAAATTTTAAATAATATTTTTTTTATCTGCTTGATTATTTTTTTATTTTTATTCTTATTTTATTTTAATATTGATTTAAAATTTTAATAGGTTTTATTATAATTAAGTTAATATAATTTATTGATTAAAAATAAAAGGTAAAGATTTGAATTAGATAAGTTTTGTATTATTATTTACTATAATTATTTATTAATAAGTTCTTGATAAAGAAGAGGCAAAAATGTGCCTATATCTGTTACAATACTGACTACTTGAGCACTGCCACGGTCAGAGAGTTTTGTTACTGTTGAAGGATTAATATCTACACAAATACTTTTAACTTTTGATGAGATTATATTTCCAGTAGCTATTGAATGCAACATTGTGGCTATCATAATAACCATATCAATATCTTGTGAATAATGCCTCATAATCTCTTGAGCTTCAACAGAGTCTGTTATCACATCAGGAAGCGGTCCATCATCCCTGATTGAACCAGCTAAAACATAAGGAACATTATTTTTAATACATTCGTACATAATACCTTTTTTCAAAACACCATTTTCAACAGCATCTTTAATAGATCCTTGAGTATTAATTTCGTTAATGGCTCTGATATGATTTCTATGACCTTTATTGACGGCATTTCCTGTTTTTATACAAACTCCAAGTGATGTTCCATAAAGTGCATTTTCAATATCGTGAGTTGCTAATGCATTTCCTGCAAATAAATAATCAATAAAACCATTTTTAATTATTTTGGATAGTAAATAAGCTGAACCAGTATGAACAATAGCTGGACCACATACAATAGCTATTTTTCCACCATTTCCCTTAATTTCTTTTATTTCATCAGCAATATTTTTTATCATAGATTTCAATGGTTTTTCTGATGAAACATCACTGTTCATAAATTCAAAAACACCTTTTTTACCTCTTGGTCTTTGTGGAGGAGTAACTTTAATACCTTCTCTTCCAACAACAATTAAATCTCCCTTTTTAACTTTAGAAATAGTTTTACAAAAGGCTCGTTTATTAACTTTATCTATTGTTATCATACAATCCATTTCAATATTCTCAACTAAAAGCCAATCACCATCATATAAAATGTGTGTGGTGTGGTTTGTTGTTGAATAAAAATCAGGTGGAACAACTTTATCTTTAGGAGATTTTATTAACTCAACTTCATTTATTTCAGATATTGAAGCTCCTATTTCACTTAATTCATCCAAAATAGAATCTAATAAGTTAGGGGTATCAGCAGAAACGATTATTCTTGCTTTACTGATATCTGATTTTTTTTTCCCAACTTCAAATTCAAGAATTTTAAAGTCTCCACCTTGATTCATGATTATATCTAATGCTTTTGGTAAGATTAAAGAATCAATAATATGACCTTGTAATATAATCTCTCTTTGATTCATTTTTTCATCTTTAGAATTAATGTTTAATAGTTAATAAAATATGTTAATGGTTTGTAAATAAGAATTTATATATTTCTTTGTGAACTCGTTGAACAATTACCAAAAATCAAAGATTTTTGTAATTATGGAAATTACCAAAAATTGCTTTGCAATTTTTGTAATTATGAAAATCTTCGATTTTCAGTAATCTTCGATTTTCAGTAATCCGAAGGATTTTCAGTAATGAGACTGTAAAAAAGTGTGGGGGTTCATGAAAATCATGTTTTATATAAACGAAAATCAAAGATTTTCTAAATTCAAAACGAAGAATTAATTCTTCTAAATTGAAAAATAAGTTTTCAATAATAAAAAATTTTGAATTAAAGAAATCATGAAAATTGAAAAACCTCCACAAAAGTTTACAACCTCTATATATGATTTTCATTTATTATAAAATTTTGCTTTATATTATTATATAAGATAACTATAATTTTATTGGATTTAAATTTTCTTAAAGATGATGTTGCACGAATATTTCGATATTTTCCTCTATTTCTGATATTCATTGTTGTGAATATAAATGATTGATGAATATTTTTTCAAAGTTTTTGAAAAAAGAACTCTAAACTAAACACTTACAACATCTGCTTGAATGTAGCTTATCATAATTCAACATAGTGTCAAGACAACTTAATTTAGTAAGATTTACTTAATCGTATTTAATTATTGGAAAATTGATAACCTGTAAAATTTCAGTAAAACTTTTTTTTTTTTTTTATTTGAAAATATTAATCTTACTTGAAAATATTAATTTTCTTAAGTAATAATGATATAAATGAACTAATACAAGATAAAATATTACTCAATAAAAAAAATTTGTTGAGAAAAATTTTTTATGGAGGAATATATTATTACTACAAGATATTGATCCATTAGAGGACTTTCTGTTTCCCAGTACATGGCAAGTGAAGGCATGGAGAGACAACTAAAATCATTCATTAATGCAGTGCTTAAAGAAAACAACGATTTAATTGAATTTATAGAAATCATTGAAAATAAACTAATTTCAGCCGAAATTAAAGGACAAAAGAATTGTATCCTTGATTTAAGATCAGTCGCATCTGATGGAAGACACTTCATAATAGAAGTGCAAAGACAAAACCAATACCACTTCAAAAAAAGAAACTTACTGTATTTGGCGAAAGAATACTCTAATTCAGCTAAAAAAGCGAATTAAAATATTTAAAACCATATATATTGATTAATATATTGGATTTTAACTTTTGTAAAGATGACCTACCCAACCAAAAGTTTAATATAGTAGGCAAAACAAACGAATGTCTATACTCAGACTATCTGACAATATACAATATAAACATTCCAGCATTTAGACAACTGAAAGAAAAAGACTTGAAAAATCCGTTACACAGATGGATAATAATTCTTTGATAAAAAAAGCACAAAAAAAATTATAGATAAGGTGATTGACATGGATGAAGACATAAAAGCAGCAGATGCGAAATTCAATGAACTACTCTCAGATGAAAAAGCTTTTCACGACTATCAAATGAGACAATTAGCAAAAATGGAATTAGAAAGCGAACTAAACCACAGCAGAAAACAAGGTAAAATAGAAGGAATAAAAGAAGGAATAATAAAAGGAGAGCAAAAAGGAAGGAATGAAGGTAAGTTAGAAATAGCAATCAATCTTTTAAGTAAAGGAATGGAATTAGTTTTGGTCAGTGAAATCACAACTATCCCGATTTCAAAACTTAAAAATTTAAAACACTGATTTTAAAAAAATTAGGATGATATGAGTTAAACTTTAAAAAAACTATTAACTTTCTCCATATCAATAAACATCAATAACATAAAAGGTACAGTACCCCAAAAAATGTAAAAAAAAAAACAAAAACACTTTTACGAATTACTTATAATGGTAATGTTCTCTCTCAAAAAGGATATTGAAACATTTTAACTCATTGAATTTAAATAATCTACATTGAGACAGTCCAACAACACAAATTCATGAAAAATGACTTGCTCCATTTTCAATTTAAATACTTGTACGATCTTGATTCGCATGAAAAATAATTGTTAGACAAACTCTTGTATTTAATGAAATTCTATCTGACAAATGCTGATTTCAGAAAACTTATTTTTTAAAATCTTACAAATTAATTTATCTTGACAATAGTATATAATAAAAAAAATCATAAAGGAATAATATGGTAAATATAATAATAAAAGATAAGCTATTAAATAAAATAGAGATATTAGCAAGTAGAAATAATAAGAACACTACTGATTTTATTAATGAAACTTTAGAAAAAGCATTAAACGAAGAGTATATTAATGGTGTGCCATTAGAAGACATAGCTGAGGAATTAGGACTAACAGTTGGAGGACTTAAAAAACAATTAGAAGAAGCTGAAGCTGAAGAAAGTATACTTTTGGATGTTGATAACCTTGAAAAAGAACTTGGGTTATGAATTAAAAATCAAACCATCAGTTATAAAATACTTGCAAAAATCATCTAAAAAGAACTATGATGACTAGAAAAGCATAATTACTTGTTTAAAGAAAATCACTAATAATCCTTATGATTCTGAAGCTATTAAAGGAGTTAAAGATAAAAGAAAAAAAGTAAGGCAAGGAAATTACAGAATAATTTTTAGAGTATTTGAAAATGAAACTCCCAAAATTATGATTATTCTTATAGTGCTTGTTGCACAACTCGCTTTTCAGTGAACAAAATATATTTTAATAAAATATTATTAAAAATTTTTTAATTAGTAATCCATATATTTAATATTGTTCAATTTAATTTAAATATTAATTGAACAAAAATAATTGTGCAACAGCCTCTTATAGGTAAAAGATCCAATGTTTATAAAAAAATAAGATATTAAGGAGGATGTTGCACGAATATTTTGATATTTTCCTCTATTTCTGATATTCATTGTTGTGAATATAAATGGTTGATGAGTATTTTTTCAAGATTTTTGAAAAAAGAACTCTAACTGGCTTTATTTTCTTTTAATAATTTGGCATATCGATTGATATCGTAATTTATGGCTCTCAATTGCTTTTCTGTTCTGATTTTTTCTATTCCTATGATGATCTACTTGTCTACTTTTTAGATTGTGTTTATCATATCCATAAGTGTCTTACCATATCCATACGATGCTTATAAAATGCTTTTTGATGAATCTTCAGGTAAACCACCATATATTCATCATCTTCTTTATAAAGGCATGAAAGAGTTATAGTCTGTTGATTCATTGTTAATATCCCAGGCTATGATGAAATGGTTACCATCAACTACATGTTGAACATTGAAAAAGAATCCTACTTGATTATGGGATTTCATAAAACGAGCTTCTTTATCCGTAAGTGCTAATAAACCTTAGCTTATTGTGTTTAGTTATATATAAATCTAACTATTTTAAACAGGATTAGAAAAATTAATTGTGCAACATTAACAATAATAATTTTAAATGATATTTTTAAAAAATAAGAGTTAAAATGTGATAAATTAAAATTTAATAATGTGAATATTAATAAAGTTAATAAATATTAAATATCTGTAAGACTATTAAAACTTTTAATAAATATATTAATTAAGAAAAGTAGATGATAAGTAAGGCATGTTGAAATAGGGGGAATGAAATTAAAATACAATTATTAATTGTTTATATTTAACATTATAAAAAATATATTTTTTTATAAATTTTTTGATTAAAATATTATTTGATTAAAATATAGTTGGTGTTTCTTATAGAAGATAGAAATAAAGAAGGAAAAAAGGCTATAAAAGTAGGTATAATAGCCAACATATTTTTGACAATATTGAATGTATTTATTGGTTTTGTATCTGGAAGTTTTGCTCTCATAGTAGAAGGATTACACACTTTATCAGACATTACAACAACTTTAATTGCATACATTGGTTTTAGAGTTGGTCAAAAACCAGCTGATTATGAGCATCCTTTTGGTCATGGAAGAGCTGAATCGATAGTTGGTCTTGTTATCGTCTTATTTTTAGCTTTTTTATCTTATGAGATAATAACTCAAGGTATATATAGGCTGTTTTTTGAAAGAAATTTTGGGAAACAAAGTTATTTAGCAGGATTAATGGCTTTAATTGGAATATTTGTGAATTTAACTATTTCAAATTATATATTCAGAATTGGGAAGAAAATTAATAGCCCAGCTATTATTGCAGATAGCAAACATCAAAAGACTGATGTTTTTTCTTCAATAGCTATTTTAATCAGTGTTATTTTATCTAATTTAGGCTTTGAATTTTTAGATCCATTGATAGGTTTGACTATCGGAGTCCTGATTTTAAAAACAGCTTTTACTCTTGGAAAAGATAATATAAATAATATTATGGGAAAAATACCTTCTCAAGATATTTTAGATCAAATAGAGAATGTGACTAATTCAATTGATGGTGTTTATGGAGTTCATAATATTAAAATAAACTATTTTGGCTCTTATGCTACATTAGATATTCATGTGGATTTAAATCCAGATTTAAGTTTGAAAAACTCTCATAAAATAATTCATAAAACTCAAGATAAGCTTAAAAAAGAAGTAAATATTATACAAGATGTTACAGCTCATGCGTGCCCATTTGGTGAGGAATATGAACATTAAATCTTAATCTTAGTAAACTATTTATATGATTAAAGACTAACATTATATTTTCAATTGATAAATAAGATATTTAACTTAAAAAGAAAATTTGTTTGTATTAAATGATTTATATATTTACTTTTATGATATTATTATTAAAATAAGTATAAATGTGAAGATTATGGAAACTCATCTTAAAATAACTGGTTTACATGTTATAACTGGATTAATTGCAGCAGGATTGTCAGCATCTTGTTCTTTAGGTTTATTTGGATTTAAAAATGAAGTTCTTGCAGCAGGTATTGGTTTAGCTATTTTATATATGACTGGTCAGATTTCAGATAAATTATTTGGAAAAGGAGAAGTGAAAGGATTTAAATCTTGGTTTGGTGATGGAATACTTCCTTTTGTTTCTATGTGGTTTCTTATTTGGATTATTTTATATAACTATATAGGTTTTCCACCTATTAACTGATTAATTCACATAAATTAACTGACTAATTCAATTTCCATAGATCATCTCTTTAGATTTATTCAAGTCTTGGATTGTATCTAAAAGTTTTTTAAATGAGTTATCTATTTTTTCATATAAACTATTCATATTTAGGTTAATAGCATCTTTTGAAGATAGATCAAACCTTATTGTTGAGGATGCTCCAGGCATTGAAACTGCAGGAATTGTAATTATTCCTTCATCTTTTAATAGTAATAATGCCCAAATAAAACATAAATCTGAGGAAGAAATTTCTTTCTCTATTTTGGACAAAGTTTTATCATCTATTTTTCCACAATTTTTTACTTCGTTTTTTAAATTCTCTTCTGAAACCATAATTCCAGTTGGAGTCTCTTCAAACATAGAATAGCTATTTAACATATCCATCAATGATTTTTTTTTTTCTATTGAATTTAAAAGATTTTCTTTTTTAAATGATTTTAGTCCATTAAAAATAGCTATTATTGATGGAGGTTGAGCTTCTAAACCAAATTGATAAGCTGTTGATTTGATTTTATTTATTAAATTAGCTTTTCCAGCCATTAAACCACCACGAGGTCCTGGCATTAATTTATCCGTGCTTGTAACAACTAAGTCTGCTCCTAAATCAATAGCTTTCTTTTGATTGTAAATGACAGTTCTAAGTCTTGCACCAGAAGCATCATCAACAAAAACTGGAATATCTCGTTTATGAGCATTATCGATTATTTTTTTAAATGTTTCTTCATCTAAAACTTCATGATCCATTGTAGAACCAGTGATAACAATAAGTGATGTATTCTTTACAATATGAAAATCATTAATGTTATTAAATTCAAGATATTTGCCTTTGGCTATTTCAACACTTTTTATAATGGAAGGATGAGATGGAGACTTAGGTAAAAAATGAATTAAATAGCTATTTGGATTCATTAGAGTTAATATTGTTGCTAAAATACCTGAACTTGTTCTATTAACAGCTAAAACTTTTTCACCACCAAGATGTTCTTTTCCAAGTCTATCAAGTTCTTCTTCAAAAATAGCTGGACCAACATAGGTCTCTAAAAGATTTAAATCATTTTGATCAGCTATAAATCCTCCTGATAACCCAGTTAAGTCATATAATTTTTTTCTGCCTTGGGTTTTTATAATATTTCTTATTATTTTAAGTGAATTCTCTCTTTTTTTTACTTCATCTACTGAAGTGTTAACAATCATAGTAATCATCTAAGAAAAGTAGGTTTATAGATAAAAGTAATAAAGATAAGATATTTTTAGAAAAATAGAGTATAGAAAATTTATTCTAATTCTAATTTGAAGTCTTTAAATACTTCTTGGAAAAGCTCTAAATCCTTATCAGATATTGGTAATGATATGGGATCTTCTTCGCCTTCTATATAGGAATATTCACTGTCTATGACCTTACCATCAGCAGTTGTGTAAAGAATAATACTGTCTCCTTCTTCAGGGTTTTTGGTAGGTAAAAAAATCTCTACAGAGGCACCTAATGTGTCTAAAAACTTCTCTTTTTCATCTTCATCTTTTAAAACTTTCTTAAATTTTCTCACTCTTGATTTCAATTTTTTCTGAGCATTTAATTCAATATCATCAGCCATAATACCACCTATTTTAATCATTATTTATATTTATTTAATTTAATATGTCATTACTATTAAATAAGGTATTCATTTTATATTTGGGTGCTAGCTATTTTAAGATAAAAAATTATTTTTATTTGAATATTGATGTATTTTATTTAATTAGTTCTCTTATTATATTAATACTTTAAATATTTCAATGATATTAATATATAAATATTTTGATAGTTTCATTTGTTAACTTAATTTCTAATTTTTAAATTTTATTAATATACATTAAAAAAAACTTTAATCTTCAATTCAAAAAAATTTTTATTTATATATAATTACTTTTTTTAATATAAGTTATATATAAATGTTATTTTTTTTTAAAGCTTCTAAAATTTTTCTAAAGTTTTAAATTTATACAATTGATTTTTATTATATTCAAGATTACATTTTGTTTTAATAAAGAAAGATCAAGTAGAAAAAATAAGACTATTATCTTAAAAAATGATGTTTAACATCTTAATAAAAAATTAAAGAAGATAATCATAGAAAAAGCATTTATTTTTTAGTATGGCAGATTATAGTTAATTTTTCTAAAATATTTATTATAGAGAGTTCACATTGGATTGATTTGAATATATCTTAATAAAATCAGAGATAATTATAATTTAGTCAATAATATCGAATTTTTTCTCCATTATAATAATTAATATAAAACCTATTAAAGCAATAACAATAGTTATTATTAAAGGCATAGAACTTGAAGAATTAATTAAACCCTCTTGAATTGTATCATAAGGCAATCTTAATGTACCAACCATAACACCAATTAAAAAACCCATTGTAAGTTCTTTATAATTTTCAAGAAGATAATCTAAAAACTTTGAAAATGATAATATTCCAATTAAAGCACCCACACAAAAAGTTATGATCTCACTTAAATGAAAGTTATGAAGTGCATTAAGCATATACTCATATTGCCCTAATAATAAAAGTAAAAATGCACCTGAAATTCCTGGAAGAATCATAGCACAAATAGCTATTAAACCAGAAAAAAATAGAACAGGTAATGAATGATTAGCAGATATAGGATTCAACCCTACAAAGATAAATGCTAATATAAAGCCTATTATTGAAACAATAGCTATTTTAAATGAAACTTTAACTATATGAGTATATAAAATATATGTTGAGGCCAATATTAAACCTAAAAAAAATGCAAAAGTGTATATTGGGTAAACAACCATTAAATAAGCTATTAACTTGGATAGTGTGATTAAAGCAATAGCTATTCCTGAGAGTAATGGAATAAACAATAGAAAATCTATTTCTTCTATTAATTTTTCTTTAAATCCAGATAAGTCTCCTTTCAGCAAAGGTTTCATAAAACCAAATCTGATTTTTCCAATATCATGCACCAATCTGTCATAAATCCCAGTAATCAATGCTATTGTCCCACCTGAAACTCCAGGAATAGAATCTGCACAACCCATTAAAAATCCTCTAATAAAAATCAATAAAGATTCTTTTATATCCACTTTCATATGTTTTCCTCAGTTATTCAATTTTTAATATCATCTTTTATATAATATATGAATACAAATCTATTTTTAAATTCAATTAATTTATTTTTAAACTAATTTTATTTTTAAACTATTTAAATATAATTCTTTTAGTGAATTCTTATAAAAGAATATCATTTGAATATATTGTAGTTTAGGATATTATTAATTTTATTCAATTATAATTAAAATTATAGTAGCTTTAAATAAATTAATAATTTTAATAAATATAATCATAGAATCTAAAAAATTGTTGTATTTAAAAATTTATAATTTAAAAATTTATAATAAATAATTTATAAGTAAAACTTGATAATAACTAAATATAGATTATTTTATATTAAGTATTTAATATAAATAATAATTAATTCAGTTTTATAATATTAAAACTTTTATAATTAATATTATGAACTAATATATTGTAAACTAATAAAATCTATAAATTAAAATGATTATATCTAAAATTAAGTGTTTTATAAAACTAAGATATTGTTTAATTATAATATGTAACCAAATTATTCAGTTGGAAATTTTTATGAAGATAAATGGTGAAGAGGCAACTTTTCAAAAGGGAACAAAGTTAGATGAATTCTTAAAATCTCAAGGATATGACTTAT
>JAITGU010000016.1 GCA_031280375.1 Candidatus Methanovirga procula
GATATTATTAACTCTCATAAGCAACTATGGGAAGATATTAAAAATGGTGATTGTGAGAGTTTAGCTGATTATTTAGAGATACAGTTTGGTGAGATACCATATTACCTTAACCTCACCAACAAAAAAGATCGATGGAAACTCAAACAAACAATATTTTTAAAACTCTTAGAATATATGGGCTTCGAAACCAAAGGTGAGGTAGCTATTAGTCAAGGAAGAATTGATGCCACTTTCAGAGATGGAGAACATGTTGTTGTCTGCGAAGTAAAATACACCCAAAACCAAAGAAAACCCCTTAATGAATTAGTTGATGAAGCTCTAAGTCAAATCCATGAAAAACAATATTATAAACTTTATGAAAAAAAGAAATTTCTTGTGATTTTACTTGCCTTAGCATTCAAAGATGTTAAAATCAACGAAAAAAACACTTTAACCAAAATAAAATGCAAAATAGAGAAACTTAATCTTAAATAATCAAAAACAATGATTTGGTTATCGTTAAATAGATATATGATATTATATAAATCCATTTTATCAAAAAATGAGATTAAAGATGAGATTAAAATATAATATTTATTAATCAAATCATAAGATTAATCATAAGAATTAAATCACTAAGTTAATAAGAATTATTAGATGCATTTCACTTCAATTTTATCATTATTAGCTGACCATTCTACATTAATTTTATTGATGCCTTTAGAGAGTGTAATAGTGTTGGTTAGATCAGAACAATCACAATTTAGATAAACTCTTCTAATATTTCCATCACTTAGCAAATAATCAAAATAAACATTATTAGAACTAAAATAAAGAGTAGTATCCTTAGGAATATCTATAATCACTGTTTTTTTAGAACCTATACAATTTGAGTAAATTGTGTTGATGGTTTCAGTAATTTTTACAATTTCTGATTTTGTTTTAATAATATTCATCATATCCAATGCGTTGTTAATTCCAAACTCTAATGTAGGTAATGTAATAGCTATTAAAATTAAAATACTAATTAAAAATATTAATAAATATTCGACTGATAATTGTCCTTTATTATCTTTTATCATATTAACCCATTCATTAATTGATGATTAAAGCATCGTTTTTAGAATAATATTTTTTACAATAGCTATTAATAAAGAACATATATCCCCAAATATTATTCCAGTTATAAGACCAGCAAAGAGGGAAGGTCCATAAGGAACTGTGATTTTAATATCTACTCTATTTTTAATCAATCCTTTGTTTTCTAATTCTTTTAAGAATTCAGCTTCATCTTCAAATATTCCAGAAGCATGTTTGGAGTTAGCTATTAATTGAGAATCATTTTTTATTTCATTCGTTTGCTGTTCATTATCAGTATGATCTATTTTCAAACTTTTTAACATAGCTTTCAATTCTTTTTCAAACTCTTTTGGAACTTCTAAGTTTTGTATTATCATTCCTTCTTTTATATCAGTTATAGGAATAGTTATCTTTGTTTTATTTAATATAAATCTTTTAAAATATTTGAACAAGCATATAAATAATTTTGAGAAAATAAAAAGAATTAACAAGACTAAAAACCATTTGAAAGACAAGCTAACTATACTTATTTCTCCATTTATTCCATTTTTAATATAAGTAAGTAAAATCGAAATAGATATTGATAAAATAACTATCTTTAAAGTTTTTAATTTTAAGATATCATCTTTAAAAATAAAAATTGTTTTTATTAAACTTTTTTTATTAAAAATCATTTTAATATTATTACTAAATAAATTTAAAATTCCTTTATTATTTTTAAGATTAACAGTTATTAAATAAAATAGTAAGAATGGTAAAGATAGGATTACACTATTTAAAAATATCGTTAATATGAATGGATAAATAGCTATTAGTGGAATATGGATATTTAATACTCTATACTCCCATAACATTGGATTGAAAGGAAGGAAAATAGCTATTGCTGTTATTAATTTCACATCTCCTCCACCCCAAAACCCTAATTTCCATAGGATGTAAGCAAACATAAAAGTTATAATACCATTTAATAATGAAAGTTCAATGAATTTAAGGTTCCAATATTTTATTGATAATATAATGTTAATAGCTATTCCAACAGTTATTAAAGAAAAATTTAATTTATTTGGAATTAATCCTTTTTTAATGTCGTAAATTGCTCCAATTAATGTTGCTATACTTATTCCTGTTAAAATCACTGTTTCTATCATATTTTTACCTCTTTAAAATCATAATATTTTATTATTATTTAAATTATATTTATTATATTATTATAATTTTATGATAAAGTATTATTTAAATCTTTCGAAACAACTATAATACTAATATAAAAATCATATTTTTCTAAAAATTTTAAAACTATTCCATCATAATAATAAATAAAAAAAACAATCCAATATAAATAAAATCAAGCAATATAAATAAAAAATAAGGTGTTATTGTAAATGATAGACTTTCAATTCATTGCTGAATCTATTTTTGGTATATATACATAAAAAATTACTCCAAATAGGTATGGAATTAACCCTAACACTATTAAAAACATGATTTCATTACCAACAAAATATTTAACGATTTGTGAATTTATGGCTTGTCCAACACTATTACTTATATTCCATAAAGCCATAAATCTGGATTTAAACAAATTTGGAGCTAATTTATAGCTTGCAGATAATCCAATTGGAGATATTAAAAGTTCAGCAATCACAATCAAGAAATATGATAAAAGTAACCATATAACACTAATTTTAACATTTAAACCTTCACTTAACAATGGAAGTGCCATTACAAATAAGGATATTCCAACGAATATTAAGCTGTAGAAAAATTTTTTTGAGGTTGATGGCTGGTTATTCCCAAGTTTTAGCCATAAATAAACAAAAATTGGAGTTAACAACATAATAAACAAAGGATTTATAGATGCTATCCAAGAAACAGGGACCCAGTATAATTCAATGTTTGTGTTAGCAAACATTAAAAATATCACATTACTTAACTCTTCAATTTCCCAAAATATAACTGCAGCAATGAATAAAGGAATGTAATATAATACAGCAGAAAATTCCTTCTTTGTTAACTTTTTAGAGCTTAATATTGAGTAAAAAAGATAAATTGGTAAAACCATAATTGATCCTTTATTAATAAAACAAAAAGTTATTAAACCTATAAACATGCCTATTGCAGCTAATCCAAACCCATAATGAAAGTTATATTTTAATCCAAACCATCCAGTTAACAATGGTGCAATGAAACTACCTAAATTAACTCCAAAATAGTACAGTGAAAAAGCAGAATCACGAAGATGATCTTGTCTCTCATATAACTCTCCAACCATCTTAGGAATATTTGGCTTAAGAAATCCTGTACCCAAAACAATTAACAACAAACCTAAAAATAATCCAGACAACCCATCCAACAAACTTAAGGAAATATGTCCAAACATTATTAATACACCACCAAAAAGAACACTTTTATACGAGCCTAAAAAACGATCACTTACATATCCTCCAATGACACCTAATAAATATACTAAAGCTCCATAAATAGAAACTATTGACACTGCTGTGGTTTCTGGAAATCCAAGACCACCGTCACTAATCGAAAAATATATATAAAAGAGTAGTATTGCATGCATTCCATAGTAACTAAATCGTTCCCACATTTCTGTAAAAAATAAAGAATAAAACGATTTTGAAAACTTAAACAAGATATTATCTCCTAACATTATTTTAACCTATTTTTTTTAATCCAATATATTTTCAGCTATTTCCCTTTTTCCGTCTCTTTTAATAGCTAAATCTTCAAGTAAATCTCTGATTTTAATGGCAGTCATTTGTTTACATTCACCACAAAGCAGTGTTCCTGCCTTACATTTCTTATAAACTTCTTCAAGCTTTTTATCATCATCGATTAAATGATAAAGAAGAAGTTCATAAACAACACATTTATCTGGACGCCCACCTAATTTTTTCTGCTCTTTTAAACTTTCTCTTCCACCAGTTTTAGCTGTTTTAACTTTCTTCTCTGCAACCTTAGGAGAATCATTTAAAAAAATAGCTGTTTTTGGTTTACTACTTGACATTTTAGCATTTGTTAAACCAGTGATAAATCTATGATAAGTCGAACCTGGAGCTATAAAACCAAACTCATCCTTAAACTTAATAGCTATGTCTCTTGTCAACCTTATATGTGGATCTTGATCAATTCCTACAGGAACAACAGTTGGCTGTGGAGAGCAAAAATCCTTAGTTTGAGGCAGTAAAATATCTGCTACTTGAATTAAAGGAACATAAAGATGAGCCACACTTGTCGTGTTTTCAAAACCATAAATAGCTTTCATTTGAGAAAGATTAACTTTTTTAGATAACTTAAATGCCAAATCATTCAATGGTTTAGAGCGAGATTGTAAATAAACATTAACATTTTTATGAGTTAAATCCAAACCTAAAGCAAGATAATTAACCAAATATTCATTAATAGCTATTTCCTTACCTTCCTCAAAGGATTTTTCCCTTGTAGCATAAGCCTCCATATCAGCTATTGAAATAAATATATTTCCTCCATGTTTAAAATACCATTTTAATTGGTCTACAATCATCTTATGACCAATATGCATTTTTCCACTTGGCATCATTCCAGTTATACAGATAAAATTTTTATTTTTATCAATTCTTTCCTGGATTAAATTAAAGTCTCTATGTCCAAATA
This sequence comes from Candidatus Methanovirga procula, assembly GCA_031280375.1. Lineage (GTDB taxonomy): Archaea > Methanobacteriota > Methanobacteria > Methanobacteriales > Methanobacteriaceae > Methanovirga > Methanovirga procula. The sequence goes on from JAITGU010000016.1 coordinate 4,705, forward strand.
TGATCCCTCGTCTCATTAATAAACTAAGATCTTTTATATTATCTTTAATATCTTCAAATTTTTTTATTCCAAATTGATTCATAATATTTTCATAATCAACGGTAGAAGAAAATGTCCATGGATCTATCAACAAATCCCCTCTCTTATAAATATTAAAAACATTTCTTAAAACTAATATATTTTGTTAGTTTGAAAAATAACTTTTGATGAACCTTAACTTGTTAAGTTAGAAAATCTTTGATTTTCTTAAACTTTCTTATCTTTAGATAAGTTAGGGAATGAAATTCCCGTTGTTTTGAACGAAGTGAAAAACTTAGGAGAATCTTTGATTCTCCGTTTATTTTCAAGCGAAGCATGAGAATTGAGAAAAATCTTTGGTTTTGAACGAAGTGAAAAACTTAGGAAACAAAGTTTCCGCTATTTTTCGTTGTTTCGAAGGTCGTGAGAAATTTAATGAAATTTTTTAATTTCATGTTTCTAAAAGTTTCTTCTAAATAATAAATTATAGTTCTTGGATAAAAATTTAAAAAAAGTTTGAACTAAGGTTTCATCCATTTTAAAGTATAATAAGTAATATCTTTATCTTCATCAATCACTGCAAGAATTAAGTTTTTCTTCACACCATGAGCAACTCTTGCATAGCTTGAAAGGTCTGTAGCTTTCAAATCCTCCGATTCATGAATTATCTTGATTAAATAATCTGAGTGTCCATCACCAGGAGACTTACCCCGACCATAAAGTCTAAACTCAGAACCGTATTTAAACCCTGCTTTGATAATATAACCTCTATCTTTCAAATCTCTGAACACAATATATTTACTATACAATCCTTTGTCTCGAACCAATGATATTAGATGTTCAAATTCTATCTTTTCATCATTCAAATAAATATTTAAACGATTTTTCTCTAAAAGATACGTACCTTCAATAAGGGAAAGTTCTAAATTATCTCCTTCCAACTTTCCAAAGTGACTTTTTTGATTTAAAGCTACTGCTCTTTGATTATCATTAATATTAATCGAAATTATTTCATCAAATAACTCTCCTCTCATTTCTACACCATTAGTTATTTATATTGCATTTATTTTTGAAAATTTTTAATTTTAATAATATAAGAATGTTTATTTTAAAATTATATTAATTACTAAAAATTATTTTATAATAAAAAATATTAAATTTGATAATTATAAATTTATTTAACTTTGAAAACATTAGTGTCAAGATAAATTAGTTTTAGTATTTTTTAGACAGAATACTCTATCCTTAGTAATTATTCAACCGACTTGTATGTTTTAGTGTGTAATGAAACTCTAACTTGCTTAATAACCTTAATATTTCTCATAGTATAATAGGTTATATTACATAATATATAAAGTCATACAACTAATTTATCTTAAAAATAGTTTTAAAGCTTAAGAGAATTATAGATTCTCTGTGTGCTACGAAATCACAGATTTTGGACATTGTAAAAAATTCAGTGGGTGGCATGGTGATGCCGATGTAAAAATAAATCTAAAAAATGTTATATTGGCATAATATTTAAATAGGAGAAAGGATATTAATTAATATCATGTTA
>JAITGU010000168.1 GCA_031280375.1 Candidatus Methanovirga procula
ATATTTAATAAATTAATATTAATTTAAAGAAATTTATTTTTTAAGAACATTATCAAACTAACTGTGATATGGGTTCAAAATAATGTCAACAATTTAAAAAAAAAGTTTAAATTAGTGTAGACTACTAATTACAAATGCGATAATCATTTAGCAAATTATATATACTTATTAAATAAAACAATATTATTATAACTATAGAAAGAGAAGGACAATTTGTAGAGTCTAATGTTCGTGAATTCGCCAAAAAATGGAATCAGACTTTAAATATGAAATTAAATTATCTAATGAAACTTTAAAATATCTTAAAAAAGCTTCAAAAAAAGATAAGAAAAGTAGAAACAATAGTAAAGCTATTGAAGAAATTCAAAATAATATATGATTCTAATTTTCTTAAATACCCATTTGAAAATTTTGGAAGAAAAGAAAAGGCAAATATAGAATAGTATTTTCAATATTAGAAGAAGATAATCTTATTAATATAATTAAAATTGGTAAAAAGAGTAAAGTATACTATTTAAATCTTTTATTTGGATAAAAATAGATCATATTTATTTTAAAAAGTTTTCAACTAAATTTCTTGTTCCATTTAATGAGTCAATTGGAATACCTTTAGGCATAGAGCCTAAATCCCCATTCACTTCTTTTAAAATATTTGAACCATCTCCTAAAAACATTCCTTCACTTACTACTCCCAAAAAATTCACTGGAGGCAGGACAGCTATTCCAACACGATTTCCTTCCTTAACATTCAAATCGTTTGTAATGACTTTAATAGCATTTTTACTAATGTTTACATTTGTAATCATTAAATTATCTCCATGTTTACTAATACTCATTATCTCTCCAACGATAATATCTACTCCAACTATTGGGTCATCTATTGAACCTAACTCTATTCTTTCCTTCAAGTTTGAAATCGTTCTAATAAAAAATTTAACTTTTGCAATGTTTTCTTCAACTTTTTCTTTCTCTTCTTTAGGTGTTTTTTCTAAGAATTTTTTAACCCAATCATCACCACCTAAGTATTTAACGATTTCATCTATTTTTTCTTTTAGAGATTTTATCTCTGGAGTATTTGCTAACTCTTTAGGATCCAGATATGAATATGCTAAAGTTTGAAAATCACTATTCATATTCTCTGCAATATCAAGAGCCATTTTTTTATTCCAATGACCTCTAAAACTTCCACTATTTATTGCCCTTTTGTACAGTTCCTTTGATTTTTGAGCTATCAATAGTCTATAATCATTTGTTGTATCCCACATTTTATCACCATGTTTATCTATTAGGATTTTAAGAAATATTGAAATGAAACATTAATTTTTTTATTATGGTCATTTTAATATTCAATATAATTATTTAAATTTATTTAAAGATGTTTTATAAGATGTAAATTAATAACAAGTAATATAAATTAATAATTGATAAACATCATCATTATAAAATTACAAAAATTTATTTAAAATTTAAGAAATTAAAAATTTCTAAATTTATTAAAAATAAAAGAAGAATTACCTTTAGAATCAGAAATTAGGGAATTTAACTTAGAAAAAATAAAATATATTGCTCAATAATCTATTTTTTTTATTTTTGATGGATATCTGTTGGATATTTTTCATTAATACAGCCTAAACATAATTCAGCAAAAGGAATTCCCACAGCATCTACAAGAGAATTTATACTTAAATATCCTAATGTTTCCACACCTAATTGTTTCTTAATTTGACCAATAGTATTGTTTGCAGCTATCAATTCTTTTTTCGAAGCCATTGAAATACCGTAGTAGCAAGGAGCAATGATAGGCGGGCATCCAATCAACAAATGGATTTCTTTTGCACCAGCTTCTCTTAATATTTTAATCATAGATTGTGAGGTTGTTCCTCGAACAATACTATCATCAATTAAAATAATTTTTTTACCTTTAATTTCAGATTTAATAGGATTTATTTTTAATTTAACTGCAATTAGCCTTTCTCCTTGACTTGGCATAATAAATGTTCTTCCAACATACCTATTTTTTATTAGTCCTTCGCCGTAAGGGATTTTTGAAGCTCTGGAGTATCCAATAGCTGCTGGGATTGAAGAGTCTGGAACAGGCACCACAATATCAGCATTAATTTTGTATTCTTCATATAAATGTTTTCCTATATTTAATCTTGTTTTATAAATGTCTTGACCATCAATAATACTATCAGGTCTTGCAAAGTAAACATATTCAAAAATACAATGTGCATTTTTAATAGAATCAGCTATTTTAATCTTGTGAGATTTGATTTCATTATACTCAAAGTAAATTATCTCTCCAGGTTCAACATCCCTAATGAGGTTAGCACCAACCACATCAAAAGCAACAGTTTCAGATGCAATCATATAATCTTCACCATTTTTAGCTATGGCTAATGGCTTCATCCCAGCGGGATCTCGCACTGCATATAATTTATTATCAATCAAAAAAACCATTGAATATGATCCTATAATTTTTTCAACAACTCTTTCAATTGTTAAAGTAAAATCATCGGTTTTATCATGCTCTCTTTTAATTAAATAGAATAATACTTCGGAATCTGTTTCTGAGGTAAATTCGTAGCCTTCTTTAATTAATTCGTCTCTTAATGATGAAGAGTTGATAATATCTCCATTGTGAGCAATAGCTATGAATTCTCCGTTTAAACTTGTTAAAAAAGGTTGTGAATTTTCTAATTTAGAATCACCAGTAGTTGAATATCGTACATGACCGATAGCTTTATTCCCTGGTAAAAAGTTGAAATCGAAATCTTTGAAGGCATCTGTCAATAAACCCATTCCTATATGCGAATGCATTTTGCTGCCGTCAAATGTAGCTATTCCAGCAGATTCCTGACCTCTATGCTGTAAAGCATAAAGTCCATAGTAAACAAGAGATGAAACATTTTTTTTTAAATTAGAATGTATTCCTACAATACCACATTTATCTTTCAAATTATATTCTCCTTGAATTAAACATTGTAATAATTAATCAAGCTATATTTAATGGCTTGTGAATATAATATAATACTATATTCTTTTTAATATAAATAATTATATTGGTCTATATAATATTCTGATAGGCAATAATCAAGTAAATAAGGTTCAATTTTGATTATCATATAAGTTAAAGAATATTTCATCATCTTTCTTAAAGTTTTCATCTTCTACATTAATTATTTTCTTGAAATGTTGATTTAAAGGTGATGTCCATTATTATGGTTTTCATTTTTAAAGTCCTCCAATAAATGAGAACTACTACTAATAAAAATAAGAGATGTTCTAATAATTTTTAGCCATTCCACAGCATGAACTTTAGATATTGCACCAATCAAACCTTGACCAATAATTATGTGATCTGGTTTAAAGTTGTTTGTAGCTAAAACTACATGGTGTTCGTGATTGAAGACTTCATTAAAGGAATCTTCCCAAAGTTTTGATAATTGAAAAACCTCTAAAATATCTTTATTATGGATATTAGAAAATCTGTTTTTAAAATCAGAGAATTCAGTTTTAAGTTCATCAAGTTGAATAGTAAGAGCTTTTATCTCTTTTTTAAGTTCACAATTTTTATTTTTAATTATTTCATATTCATTAATAAGAGAATCATTTGAAATACTTAACTTTTCATTTAACTTTGAAAACTTGTAAACTTCTTTATTTTTAAGATCTAATTTTTGTTTAACTTGATTTAATTTAGCCATATTAGAGAGAGAATTAAGCCCAGCTTTTGTAATAGCTTTTTTAATCTCATCCAGGAAAAAATTCTTTGGAATTAATTCATAATTCCTTGTTTTAGGAAATTTCAATACTCCAACATATCCAACGAGATTTTTAAAATTATTTTTATAATAAGTAATCTTTTTATTAGCTTCAGTTTTATAGTTAAGTTCATTATCTTCTTTAACCTTGCTGTCAGGATTATTTAAAACTTCGTTGTAGTTATCAAAATTGTAATCATTTGTTACAAGAACAATATCTGCACCTTTAACTGCACTGCTAACTATTTCTAAATTATCCACTGGAATAATTGCTGAAATTATAATATCAAAATTATTTTTCAAATCTAAATGTTTTATAGATTTAGATAAGGTTTCTACTTTGCTTAGGTTTTCAGTGATAATTCTTACATCAATAAAAGGTTTTTCGTGATTATTCTCCTCAGAGTTGTAATCATTACTTTCATCAATGTAATAATCATTATTGTACTTATTATTTTCATCAGTATACTCATTAGGGTTAATCATGTTATTGTTATAATCAGTTTTGTTTTCATCAAAGTTGTAATCAATAAAATCTAAATTATCAAAATTAGAAGTTTCAGGAGTAGAATTCTTAAAATTTAATTTAGGATTATTGTTATTTAGATTAATCGCTAAAGGTTTATCTTTTTTATTTTTATTATTAAAATCCATAACAAGTACCTATGAATGAATTTTTCTAATCAACAATACATCTTTTGACCATTAAAAAAAAAATTTAATGATTAATTTATAATAAAACAATTTGTATAGTAATCGATTTTTCAATTATTATATCAAAAAAAATGATCTTGCTTAATTTACAGTTTACAATTAAATTTACAGTATATTGTTTTATTTAATTTATATTTGAAAATTGTTTAATAAAAAATTTGATTAACAAGTTAAATTGATTAAGATTACAATCTCTTATAATAAACAACAATATTTATTTAATAATATTGTATTTAATCTCAAAAATTTATTTTAGTCTAAAACCATTGATTTTTTTATTTTGCCAATTGTATCTTCTGATTCTTTTAGACTTTCCAAAGCCACAAGAAGCACAAACTTTTTGGCGAATATGATAAGTATTATGTCCACATCTTCTACATCGTATGTGGGTTTTTTTATTTTTCTTACCCATTGAAGGTGTTCCTTTCAATATAAATCCTCCTTAAATGATTCATTAACAATGAAATAATCTGATATTTGAATTTAATCTAATTTAATTATTCTTATTCTGTTATCAATTATTAGTTTTTATATCTTGTCTATTATTACAATCTATAATCAACTAATTTATCGTTATTAGCTATAACAATATAGCAATATGACAATTAGCTATTAACAACAGTATCAATAGTTATTTATTAGCAATTATGGTGAGATATAAACTATATTATCTCCTCTAATGAGAACAGTTCCTAATCTTCGAAGTATTTCACCATTTTCTAACTCTTCGGCATTGTCAAGAACTAAATTTATATGTAAATCAAAACTTTTTAATATTCCTCTAAATTCCCTATCACCTTTAAGTTTAATTAAAACTGGGGAATTAATCGCTTGACCCAATGTATCAAGAGGTCTTTGAACACTTTTTTCTCTGTTCATGATAATCACCTTAATTATAAATTTTATTAGTAAATTTTTTTTTAAGTATTAGATTCTTATTAAATCTTATTATATATAATTGTTTTTATTATTATAGTAAATTTTTATTATTTAATAAATTTTTAAATAGTAAAAGCATTTCTTAAAACTATTATATTTGTTAGTTTTTGGAAAATAACTTTGGATGAACCTTAACTTGTTAAGTTAGAAAATCTTTGATTTCGAGCAGAGCAAGAAATTTAGGGAATGAAATTCCCGTTGTTTTGAACAAAGTGAAAAACTTAGGAGACGAAGTCTCCGTTGTTCCGAACAAAGTGGAGAACTTAGAAAACGGAGTTTTCTTTATTTTTAATTTTCTTAAACTTTCTTATCTTTAGATAAGTTAGAGAACTTTAGTCCCCATTGATTTCGAACAAAGTGAGTAATTTAGGATACGAAGTATCCATTATTTCGAATGAAATGAGAAACTTAGGAGACGGAGTCTCCGTTGTTGTCGAAGACAACTTAGAAAAATTGAAAATTTTCCATTGTTTCAAACAAAGTGAGAAAATTAGGAGATTAAATCTCCGTTTATTTCGAATAGCGTGAAAAACTTAGGAAAATCTCTATTTCCCATTTCTAAAAGCTTATTCTAATAATAAAAATATTGAAGTATATATAAATGATATATCTATGATACATTTTCTATAGTTACATCTTGTATGATAAATATTTTCTAATTCATTGACAATACTTATTGAATTTGTAATACTCATTGATAATAATTTAAATCATATAAATTTATTAATTAAATTAATTCTATATTATTACCTTAATAAGTTAACTCTACAACTTACTATATTTTAGAATTTTTATAGCTTAATTCTACTTTTAAAATGATTCTTTAGAAAATATATATCAATATACAATTAAGTATAATACAAAATTAAGTATAAGTATTTAAAATATTCAAAACATAGTTAATATAATCATGATGTTAAAGGTTTATTTGACTTTGTATTTAAATGTATCTAATAAAAATTTATAAAAATAATTTTAAAATGATAAAAAATACAAATATTTGAGTGTTGTGAGATGATTTGGGTGTGAGATGGTTTTGATGATAGTGAAAATAGTGGAAAAAGATGATGAAGTATATGAAATAAGTGATCTTGTTGGAGAACTTAAAAAAAATAGTAAAATAGATGAATCAGGAGCAATTTTTACATTTGAAGGTTTTGTTAGGGGAAAAGAAATTAAACACATAGTATTAAGCACTCCTAACAAAAAAAAAACAGAAGAAAAATTAGTTTCTATGATTAAAGCTATTGAAGAAAAATATGATGTTTATGAAATATCTACTGTTCATTATATTGGAAAGTTTTATACTGGAGATACTTTATTCATATTAGCTGTTCTTGGGTCTCATAGAGGGGAAACATTAGAAGCTATGAACGATGCTATTGAAAAAATAAAATATCAACTTGAATTTAAAAAAGAAGAAGTTTCTGATAATGGAACAAAAATCATATTAGCTGGAGGATGATTAAAAATTAAGATAATCTATTCATAACCATATCTCAATTCAGGTATCAAATTGTTTCTTTGGATATAACTCATAATCTGGTTCTTAACGGAATAAATGATCATAGTAATGTTTATATGTTGTCTGATTTGACTGGAACTACTAAATATGCTTCTACCCATCAGAAATAGTAGGTTAAATAATTTGTTCTCTTCATCCCATACAGATCATTTTAGGCAATGTAAAAATTCTTACAGAAAATATTAATGCTAAAAATTCATGGAACTACCTTAACTGATTATTAATGTTCATGATTTTAATGCTGTTCTTGATAATGAAAACTTACTACTAAAAATTGGTGTTAATGAAAGTGAAGCTATTATTAATATATCAGCTGAATCGTTCAATATTGATGATTCTTTAAAATAGTTAAATTAAAAACTTCATTATAAATATTATTTTTAAAAAATAAGAATTATAATTTTATAAAATTTAATCTAAGAATATATTGCTAATTTAATTTATAAAAAAATGATGTAATGAATTAAATATTAGTATGAAATATAAAATATTTAGTGGTTATATAAAATATTTAAATTATGTTAAACAAATTATATATTGTTTAAATTAATATAAACTAAATATTATTTAAAATTCTATAAATTAATTCTTCTAAAATAAGCATTCAATGTAATTTTATCTTTGTTTGTAATACGAATATTATTATTATTAAGAAATTTATTATTATAGTTTAAATATTAATATGTTCGTTACTTATTGTTTATTTTATAATGTTATTAGATAATATTTTATTTATTGATACTACTATTATTAGATATTTTTTAATTAAAATAATTAATCGCATGTTTTATCTTTAAGCGTAATCATAATATTATTGAATTATAATGTTATTTATCACTAAATTATACTTAGATTATATGCTATTGAATTGATGTTATCAAATTAGGAATGTATTTAAGGTTGTAGGTAGTAATGGAGTTAATAGTGGTTAAATTTGGTGGAACTTCTATTGGTGATGGAGAAAGAATAAAAAAAGCAGCTCAGTCTGTTGTAAATGAGCATATGAAAGGGAATAAAGTAGTTGTTGTAGTTTCTGCAATTAATAAAACAACGGATGATTTAGTTAAAATTACCAAAACCTCTGTTGGAGATAGTATTAATAATAAACAAATGGCTGAAATATTATCTATGGGGGAAATGACAAGTGTGAGAGTTGTTTCAGCCACTATTGAATTATTAGGAGTAAAATCTGTTCATATAGATCCTTACAATGAGAATTGGCCTATTTTAACAGATAATAAGTTTGTTGATGCACATATTGATATCGAAAAATCTATTAAACAATCTGAAAAATTAATGGATATTATTGAACAAGGAATCATTCCTGTTATTTGTGGATTTTTAGGAAAATCTGAAAGTGGCAATATTACTACATTAGGAAGAGGAGGTAGTGATACAACCGCATTTTTCTTAGCCAATATTTTAAATGCCAATCAAGTTATCATTGTTACAGATGTTTGTGGAGTTATGACATCTGACCCAAATCAAATCAAAGATGTTGAAAAGTTGGATGAGATTTCAGTTGAGGAAATGATGGATTTAGCTATTAATGGAGCCAAAGTTTTACATCCAAACGCACTAAAATATAAAAATAATTTATTATCTGCTAAAATTATTGGTTATGAAGCTGGAGATTTATCTGAAGATGGAACTATGATTACAGGGCCTGTTGAAGGAGATATGATGAGTTATTCAATATTATATCCAGATCCTATAACTCTTTTATCCGTTGTTGGCGTGAATATTCTTAAAAATGCGGGATTACTAGCAGAACTCACTGATATACTTGCAAAAAATGATATTAATATCTTTGGAGTTTCTACAGGTCAAAACTCAATCACACTTTTTGTAAGTAAAAAAGATGCTTTTAGTGCACACCGCGTTCTTCATGATACTATAATAAGAAATAGTAATTTAAACTCCCTTTCTGTTGGAAAAAAAATAGCCATGCTAATTTTCGTAAGTCCTGGATTTATTGAAACGCCAGGAATTATTTCTGATATTACAGAACCTTTAAGAAAAAATGAAATTAATATTGTTGAGATTTCATCTTCCCAAACAGCTATTACAGTTTTTGTTGATTGGAATGATGGTGAAAAAGCATATAAACTTATTAAAGAGGTTTTAGAATGAAATTTGAAGGTACAGCTGTTGCTATGGTCACACCATTTACAGCTAACAATGAAGTTGATGAAGAAACTTTTAGGTCAAATATAAACTTTTTAATTGAAAATGGGGTTGAAGGATTATTAGCTGCTGGAACAACAGGAGAATCAGCTACTATAACTTTCGATGAACAAAAAAAATTAATTGATATTCTAATTGATGAAGTCAATGGAAGAGTTACTACTTTTGCAGGTGCAGGTAGCAATTCTACTGATGAAGCTTTAAATTTGGTTAAACATTCTAATGATGCTGGTGCAGATTTTGCTCTCGTTATCACTCCTTATTACAATAAACCTCAAGAACATGGACTAATTCAACATTATAAGTTGATAAATGATTCTGTAGACATGCCAATTGTAATCTACAATGTTCCATCTCGTACTGGAGTAGATATGAGCGTAGACTCAATATTAGAAATATCTAAACTTAATAACATTGTTGGAATTAAGGAAGCCAATCCTAATGTTGATAAAACCTCCACAATTTACAAGTCATTAATAGAGAATAATTTAGAATATGAATTCTTTATTTTATCTGGAAATGATGATTTAACAATTCCTTTAATGTCTGTTGGTGCAAGAGGTGTTGTTAGTGTTGTTGCCAATGTTGATCCATACAGAACATCTCAAATGGTGAATTCTTTTATGAATGGAAATATTAAAAAGGCTAAAGATTTACATTTTGAATTATATCCCCTTATGAAAGTTCTTTTCATAGAATCCAATCCTGTTCCAACTAAATATGCTTTAAATCTTATGGGGAAATCTGTTGGTCATGTTAGATTACCTTTGGGTTCTTTAACTAAGGAACACGAATTGGATATTGAGAAATGTTTAAGAAAATTAGATATTATTTAACATATTTACTTATTAATATTTTAATAGATTAGATAAAGGTGAATAATAGCTAATGTCTTAAAAAACGATTATTTAAGCGAATTATATTCAAATAAAAATTGAATTTTGCTTGTCACTGTTTTTGGGTCATTTTTAGTTTTTTTGAAGGGGCAGCGATTTCAATTGTTTTATCTTCAATTTCAGCTGATTTGACTATTCGTCACAATGATTTCAGAAGTGTTGCACTTCAAAATGGGTTTGTTTTGAGTTTTCTTTTAGCATTAGCTGTTTTTTCACTCCCATTTGGAAAACTAAGTGAAAATTTGGTTTGAAAAAAATTTTTTAATAATATTTTTCTAATAAATTATTTTTTCTAATAAAATATGAATAATATTATTATCTTTATTAATAGGATTTTTGTTTAATTTTATTTAATGTCATATATTTTTATTAAATTTTTAAAAACATTCGATAGGTATTCAAATCAAAATTTGAATAATTTTTAATAAGATAATTTTTAATAAGATTTATAAATAAATGTTATAAAAGTTTGAAGAAGCACTATATTATGTAAAAATCTTTGATATTTTTCTGAATGTTCCTTTTTTGACTAAAATTGATAATTTGTTTCCAGTATTTAAAATATCATCTGGTTTAGGTATTTTAAGCTTCCCACCATGATAAATAGCTATTATAATATAATCATCAGTTGGTGAAACTTCAGATATTCTTTTCCCATTAAGTTTTTCATTTGTTATTTCCATATCTAAAATTTCGGCATCTCCTTTGCCATATGAAGTCAAATCAGCTACATTCGGACGACTTATCATTTTTTCAAGGGATCCTGCTGCTGCTAATTCAGGGCTTATGACTTTATCAATTCCGACTTCTTTAAAAGCATCTTCATGGTCTAAATTACTTACACGAGATATTACTTTAGCTGTCCCATATTTCTTAGCTAAAATACAGGATAATAGATTGGTATCGTCATGTCCTGTTGCAGCTACAAAGAAATCTGCTTCGCTTATGTTGGCTTCTTCTAAAATTTTTGTATCAGTTCCAGTTCCACATATAACCATAGTATCAAGCTCCATAACTGCTTTATTACAATCTCCTTCTTCATTTTCAATTATAGTCACATCATTCCCATTTTCTATTAAAAACTCAGCAAGGGCGATTCCAACACGTCCAGCTCCCATAATCACGATATACATTTTATATCTCCTTAATTTATTTCCCATTAAATTAATTTTGTCTCATATTAACTTAATTTTATCAAACTTTATATATAACATCTATTTTATAAATATCCATATTACATTATAAATTTATTGTTGATTATATAGTCATTATGGTTATGTTTATCAATTAATTTAATTATATCTTTAAATTAAATTTAAATAAAATATATATTATTATTAAAATTACCAAAAATCAAAGATTTTTGTAATTATGAAAATTTTCCAAAATGATTATAAATACTATAAAAAATTTTTAATATAAAAAATAGCTGTTGATAAAAAGCAAGTTGTATTTTTGTTTTTATATTTATAAACTTTTTTGAGATATATTTCATTTCAATATAATCGAACAAAATATCTTCAATATAATGATACTCAATGAAAAAATATCTTACTTGTAAATATTAATTTTTCTGGAAGTAATACTTATATGAGAATTAATACAAGATAAAGTATTACTAAATAAAGAAGTTTGTTGAGTAAAAAATTTTATGGAGAAGTATATTATTACTATAAGATATTTTTGTAGTGATGAAAAAAGTAGTTGATTAGATGTCACAACAGATTTTGGTGTTAAAATTAGTGAAGAGACACTTATAGATGATGTTAATGAATTTAAATGATTTTGAGATAAATGTTGTTATAGAACTCATAAGTGGTTATGAATCTGCTAAAATATTTATTTTAAGGGTATTGAAAACTAAAAAACATATTGTATCTGCAAATAAATATCTAATATAATATTATTTATTTGTTCATAACATTTTTAATATGTTATATTACTTAAATAAATTTAATATTGATATATGATTATTATTAATATCTACAAAAACATTTATATAATATGTTTAAAATAATGATTTATTATATTAAATAACTTTATAATATTAATATGAGATAATTATTATATGAAAAATTTAGTTATATTAAAAAAGTTAGATATAAATTTATAACATAGAGTGTTAATAAATAGTGCATTTTAATAAACTATATTTTTTTTAATAGACTATTATTTAACAAAAATTATTATTATGTAAAAATCTTTGAAATTACTTGAACATTATATTTTAATAATATTTTGTTTTTTATTCAATAATATATACGATAAAAGATGAGATTTAGATTAATAAGCATTTTAAAAGACTATTTGTATTTAAGATATTTATTTTTATATATTTAAGAAATTCATGTTTATTCATTTTGAACTTTAGTAAAACAATCTATTATTGAAGGTTAATAGATTTTTTTTTTTAAAAATGTTTATTTTAATTTTATAATGTATTATTCATTGGAGGATATTTAAAATGGTACGAGCGTATACAAGAAGAGAATATATAAGAAAAATACCAGGTTCAAGAATTGTTCAATATGATATGGGTAATTTATCACATAAGTTCCCAGTCACTATAAGTTTAGCTGTTAAAAAACCAGCTCAAATTAGACACAACGCTTTAGAAGCAGCAAGAATAGCTTCTAATAGATATATGCAAAGAAGAGCTGGAAGATTAGGTTATCACTTGAAAATAAGAGTTTATCCTCATCAAATTGTAAGAGAAAATCCTATGGCTACTGGTGCAGGAGCAGATAGGGTTCAAAGTGGTATGAGAAATGCTTTTGGTAAATCCATTAGTTCTGAAGCATTCCTTTCAAAGAACCAAAGAGTTATTTCAATTTATACAAATGCTAAAAATTTTGAAGATGGAAAAGAAGCATTAAGAAGAGCTTCTATGAAATTGCCTGGTCAATATAAGATATTGGTTGATGAAGGCATAGATTTAATTAAGTAATTTTAATTTACTAAATCTTCATTCATTGGAGAATAAGTAACTAATAATCTGTATTTCATATCTTAGCACATTTATAGTTAACGCATTTTTGTAGTTAGCATATGTTATAGTTAATATACATTTGAAACTAATAATGATTATTTGTTAATAATTTAATTATCTATTGATAATTTAATTGTTATTTAAATAAAATAATTTAAAAATATATTATTGTAAATATCAAACTAAGAATTTTAAAAAGGTTAAAATATGTATGTTAAAAAATTTGAGGAAATCGTTAAAGAAGATGTGAGTATCGCTGGAGGAAAGGGAGCTAACTTGGGTGAACTAACTCAAGCAGGAATTCCTGTCCCACCAGGTTTTGTGATCACTTCAGAAACTTATAAAAAATTCATGGATGAAACTGGAATTTTTGATAAGGTCATGGATTTATTAAAACCAGTAGATGTTAACAACAATAATGAGCTTCAAGAAGTAGCAAAAAAAATAAAATCATTAATAACATCAACTGAAATTCCAGACGATATTAAAACTGTTATTATAGAAGCTTATAATGCTTTAGGTGAAAAAACTGGAGTGGAAGAAACTGATGTGGCTGTAAGATCTTCTGCAACTGCTGAAGATTTGCCTGAGGCATCATTTGCAGGTCAACAAGATACTTTTCTTCATATTCTGGGTATTGATCAAGTTTTGAAATATGTTAGGAAATGTTGGGCCTCTTTATTTGAAGCAAGAGCTATCTTTTATCGTGAAGAGAATGATTTTGAACATTCTAAAGTTTATATTGCTGTTGTTATTCAACAAATGGTTCCATCTGAGAAAGCAGGTGTAATGTTTACTGTTAATCCATCAACTGGCGAAGATGTAGCTTTAATTGAAGGGTCTTGGGGTCTTGGAGAAGCTGTTGTTTCTGGTACTGTTACACCAGATACATATTATGTTGATAAGAAAACAAATGACATTCTGAATTTCAGTGTTGCTGATAAAAAGAAAATGTTTGTTAAAAGACCTAATGGAAGTACCTTTGAAGATGATGTTCCTGATGATATGAGAAATAAGAGAGTTTTATCTGGTGAAGAGTTAGTTGAGTTAAATGAAATGGGTAAGAGAATTCAAAATCTTTATCAAGCTCCTCAAGACACTGAATGGGCATTCTATGATGGTAAACTATTCTTATTACAATCAAGACCTATTACAACATTAAATGATTTATCAGCATCTGGGGAATCTAGTTCCGTAGGTGATAGAGAAGTTCTAATTAAAGGATTAGCTGCAAGTCCAGGATTAGGTTCTGGTGAAGTTAAAATAATTACTAAAATCCAAGAATTAGATAAAGTTAAAGAAGGGGATATTTTAGTCACTACAATGACAACTCCTGATATGGTTCCAGCAATGAAACGTGCTGATGGGATTGTTACTGATGAAGGAGGGATTACTTCACATGCAGCTATTATATCAAGAGAGCTTGGAATTTCCTGTGTAGTAGGTACAGGAGAAGCAACTTCTATCTTAAGGGAAAATGATGTTGTTACTGTCGATGGTAAGAAAGGTTTTGTATATGAAGGTGAAGTTAAATCTCCTGAAGGAAGTCAAGGTGCTTCTCAAACGATAGTTCAAAGTTCGTCAGCTCCAATTTTAACTGTAACTGATGTTAAAGTTAATGTAAGTATGGCTGAAGCAGCAGCTAAAGCAGCAGCAACTGATGCTGATGGTGTAGGGCTTCTTAGAACAGAACATATGATTTTGGCTACTGGTATTCACCCTAAAAAGTTCATCTTAGAAGGTAGAGAAGATGAACTTGTAGACACCTTAGTTGAAAATATCCTAAAAGTAGTCGATGTCTTCTATCCAAAAACTGTGTGGTACAGAACTTTAGATGCTCCAACTGATGAATTTCAAACTTTAGAAGGTGGAGAAAATGAACCACACGAACACAATCCAATGCTTGGTTGGAGAGGAATTAGAAGAGAGTTAGATGAGCCTGAAATTCTCGCAGCTGAATTCAAAGCCATTAAAAAGTTACATGGTAAAGGATACACTAATATTGGCGTTATGGTGCCTCTTGTACAACATCCATCTGAACTTAAAAAAGCAAAAGAAATTGCTGAAAGTGTAGGACTTAGACCACATGTAGATGTGGAATTTGGTATAATGGTTGAAACTCCAGGAGCAGCACTTATTATTGAAGAATTTATAGAAGTTGGACTTGACTTCATAAGCTTCGGTACCAACGATTTAACCCAATACACCCTTGCAGTTGATAGAAACAACGAACTTGTGTCTAAACATTACAGCGAAGAACATCCAGCTATTTTAAAACTTATTAAGTATGTAATTGGAAAATGTAATGAAGCGGGTGTAACAACAAGTGTTTGTGGTCAAGCTGGTAGTATACCTAAGATCGTTGAAAAACTTGTTGAGTTCGGAATTTCAAGTGTGTCTTCAAATACTGATGCAGTTGCAGATGTAAGACGCACTGTTGCTAAAGCAGAACAAAAATTGCTCTTAAATTATGTGAGAGATACGAATAAAAAAAATTAGATAACACAATTTAATATATTTAAGAGGGTTTGATTATTCAAATCCTCAATATATGTGATGTGGCGAAAGACTTATAAGTTTGAAAGTCAAGGTTTAGTAAATTTTATTGTTTCATTTTTCCAGAAATCACTTCTACTTTTTGGGAGGTTTCTAATGAGACGAACCATATTTTTAAGTATTCTAATCTCATTTATTATTATTTTTTCATTAGGTTTAATTTCTGTTTCATCAAACGATTATCATCCCAATAAAAAAATTGCATTTATTATACCTCATCCAGACGACGAAACCATAGGAATCGGTGGAACTGTAAATGAGTTAATAAGTTTAGGTTATCATTTACATTTTGAATTAATGTGTGATGGTTCTGGAATGAATGATCCTGTATGGAATGATTTCAATGTCAAAGGTATTGATGACCTTAATGATAGTGAATATAAAGCTACAGTAAGACAAGATGCTTTTGTTCGTGTTATGAATTTAATAAATTGCACAGATTATCGTCTGAATGGACATCCCGATGGATCATTAAAAAATATGGATGTATACCAAGTTCTTGAGGATTTGTACAATGAAGGATACAGAAATTTTTGGACTATAACTGGGGATGAAAATTCTGATCATTATGCTTGTGCCGATGCAGTGGAGATCTTACTCAATAAACATTCAGAGATCGTAGTACATTATTTTAGTAGTTATTTTTGTTATGCTAATAGGTGGAAACATAGACCAGCTGTTTTTAAGCTTAATTTTGTTGATAATGATATTAGTAACTTTTGGATATCTAAATCTAATATGTTAAATGTTTATTTTACTATTAATCATCGGATGAAAGGGCTTTATCCCTATGGTGATGGATCTTATCATTACTACAAAGAAAGAATTTTTTAAATCCCTGTATTTTTATTAAGATCATATTTTTTCGCTTTTTCTATTTTTAGTGGTTTGTTTAATGATTCTGTAAGGTGTTTTTATGCGAATTAAAAAAAGTATTATTATGTTATTAATAGTCGCTCTAATTTTAATTGCTTGTTTATCTTTTAATTATTTCAATAATTTGAAAAAAATGTATCTTATAGAATAAAAGAATGGTTTGGCTGCTGATTATATAAAACATCATATTAATCCTAATATGACCATAATATCTCATAGGGGTGCAAGTGGTGAAGTAGTAGAACATACTTTTGAAGCTTATGATAATGCTATTAATGAAGGCAACAATTTAATAGAACAAGATGTTCAAACATCAAAAGATGGTACATTATGGGTGTCTCATGATGAGTCAAGTGAAAGGATTACAGGAGTTAAAAAAAATTATTCTGATATGAATGATAATGAAATCTCTAAATTGCACACAGAAAATGGTGAGAATATTCACACCTTAGAAGAGGTACTTGAGAGATACGGTATTGATAATAATATAATTTTTGTTATTGAGCTTAAAAATGGTTCTTCCCAAGTTGATAATTTCCTTAGTCTTGTTAGAAAATATGATGTAGTTAATCGTACAATAGTTCAATCATTTGAATATGAGGGAATAGAATCAGCTATTAAAAAACGCCAGATTTAGTTTCGATGTTCTTGGCAGAAAATATCAGCAATATTGAAAAACATCTACAACCAGAATACAATTGATATTATATGTTTTGATAAAATATTGTTAAGTAAGGGCACTGTTAGAAAAATTAAATATAATGGAAAGTTACCATATTTATACACACTGGATACTGATGATGAATTTAATAAAGCTAAAGAGTATGGGGTGGATGGATTTTTTACTGACTTTACAGGTTTGGCGGTAAGGATAATTAGGTGAATGATGATTAATGTATATTTGGGGGATTAAATGAAAAGTGATAATATAAAAAAAGGAGTTGAGAGATCTCCACACAGGTCTTTACTTAGAGCTTGTGGTCTTAAAGATAATGATTTTGAAAAACCTTTTATAGGAATAGTTAATAGCTTTACAGATATTGTGCCTGGGCATATCCATCTTAGAAAAATAGCTGATGCTGTAAAAAAAGGAGTAAAAGAAAGAGGAGGCTATCCTTTTGAATTCAACACAATGGCTATTTGTGATGGAATAGCTATGAACCACGAAGGCATGAAATATTCTCTGCCTTCAAGAGAGATTATAGCAGCTACAGTAGAAAGTGTAGCTAAAGGTCATAGTTTTGATGCTTTGGTTCTTATTCCAAGCTGTGATAAGGTTACTCCAGGAATGTTAATGGGTTCTGCTCGTTTAGATATTCCAACGATTGTGGTGACTGGTGGGGCGATGGTTCCAGGATTTTATAAAGGTGAAAAAGTTGATTTAATAAGTGTTTATGAAGCAATTGGAGCTTGTTCTTCTGGATCAATGACTAAAGATGAATTATATGAATTAGAAAGATGTGCTTGTCCAGGAGAAGGTTCTTGTTCTGGTCTTTTTACAGCAAATACAATGGCCTGTTTAACTGAAGCAATGGGTATGAGCTTGCCTTACTGTGGAACGACTCTTGCAACAGACAAGGATAAAATTGAAATAGCTATTGAGACTGGGAAGACAATCATTGATTTATTTGAAAAACAAATTTGTTTAAGTGATATATTAACTCAAGAAGCATTTAACAACTGTATTGTTGTTGATATGGCTTTAGGTGGATCAACAAATACAACTCTCCATATTCCAGCTATTGCAAATGAAATAAAGAATGATGGTATTAAGGTTGATTTGGATCTTTTTGATAAAATAAGTAGAAGGATTCCTCATATATGTTCTATAAGTCCTGCTGGAAATGACACTATTTTAGATTTGCACAATGCTGGTGGTATTCCAGGAGTTTTGAAAACAATAGAATCTAAATTATTCACTAATTTAACTACAGTTAATGGTAAGACAATAGAAGAAAATCTAAAAAATGTTCAAGATATTGATAGGAAAGTTATTCGTTCTATGGATGCTCCTGTTCATAATGAAGGAGGGATAGCGATTTTAAAGGGAAATTTAGCTCCAAATGGTTCTGTTGTTAAACAATCTGCAATAGATAGTGATATGTTATATCATAAAGGTCCTGCTAAGGTTTTTAATAGTGAAGAAGAAGTTGTTGAATCAATTGTAAATGGAAAGGTTGAGGAAGGAAATATTCTTGTTATAAGATATGAAGGACCTAAAGGTGGTCCAGGAATGAGAGAAATGCTTAATCCAACAGCTGCTCTTGTTGGAATGTCAATTAAGAAAGTAGCTATTATTACTGATGGTAGGTTCTCTGGTGGAACAAGAGGACCCTGTGTAGGACACATATCTCCTGAAGCAATTGAAAGCGGCTTAATTTCAATAATTGAAAATGGAGATTCAATAGAAATAGATATTAAAAATAGGAAATTGGAACTTAACTTAGATGATAATGAAATTAAAACTCGGATTTCAAAAATTAGGCATCCTAAAAAAGAGTTGTATGGTTGGTTGAACCTTTATCGGAAGTTAGTTAGTTCTGCTGATAAAGGAGCTATTTTAAAATAGTGTTTAATTATTTTATTTAAATTCTACTTGTTTTATTTAAAATTTTTTATTTTAAATTTTAGTTATTTTAATAATAATCTATTTATATAATATAATTACTATATTATTATGGTACAATTATTTGTTAGTCAATTAAAAAGAATTTAATCAAAAATAATTTTACTTTTATCTTTAATTTTGATAACAATTTGTAAATTAATAAAATATTAAGAGGTGAATAAATGGCAAAAGTTAAAGGAACCAATAAGAGAACCAGACCTAAGTCTCATTATAGGAAACCTGGAAGTAAAAGAGGAAGAGCTACTAAAAGGTGGTAATTACTTTCTATTATCATAATAAATCTAATTCAGACATTTTTAATAATTACTTGTTTTAAATTAAAAAATAAGGTTAATTAAAAATTATTTTAGATATTATATTGTTTCACTATCTTCTCCAATTGTTTTGAAGTCTATATCATCTTCTTCTAAAGTATCTTTAATTTTTAAAGTTTTAATAACATCAGCAGACAATGCATCACAATCTGCTTTAATAGCATTTAAATGTAATAAAATTCTCTCTTTTTCCTGATTTATTCTTTCAATATTAATGTAAGGATAAACAGATTCTCTAAACATTTCGTATTCGATCGTAGTATATGGATATTCATTCAATTGCTTACAGACTTTTTTAAGAACATCACCTAAGAAATTATTCATTTCCACTTTAACTCTTTCTCTTATCATCTTGTCTTTATCGAGGTTTTGTTTCATAAGTCTAACAACTTCTGCTTTAGCAAAAGGTAATGATCCAGATTCATCATCTAATTCTTCGTTCTCTTCTTCACTTAATTCATCATCTTCTAATTCATTCTCTTCTTCTAATTTTTCACTCACTTCATTCTCTTCTACATTATTTTCTTCTAATTCTTTCATTTCATTTTTTTCTAATTCTTGTGTGTTTTCTTCATAGTACATATTAATATTCAACTCCTTATTATTAATTATATTATATTTTTATTTATTCTTATTAAAGAACTATATAGTTTGAGAATTTATATTATTTAAAATTATATAGTATTTTCCTTAACTTAATATGACCTTGATATTATATTTAATTAATGAATTTTTCATATAATTTTCTATTGTTGAAAATTTATTTTCAACTTAGAAGAATTTATTCTTCGTTATTGAGAATTTATTTTCGATTAGAATGGTTTATTCTTCGTTTTTAAAGATATCAATTAAAATATAATTTATTTCATTATTAAATAATTATAAAATTAATTATATTAAAAAATATCTTTATTCAATAAACAAAAAATTTAAAATAAAATAATATTATATTTATTTAAAAAGTCCATTACTTACAAAAATTATTTCAAGGATTATAATATAATTTTCATTAAGTTTTTAAAAAAATTTAACATAAATCAAACTTTTAAAACGGAGAATCAGAGATCTCCTAAATTTCTCACTTTGTTCGAAACAAACGAAAAATCAGAGATTTTTTTAAGTTTCTCACGACCTTCGAGACAAAGTTTAATCAAAGTTCCCATATTAAACTAACTTAAAAAAGAAATTTTTAAAATAAATGTTATAAAAGTTTGGAGAGGTACTATATATTATGGATCTTTAATTTTGTCAAAATTTTTTAATAATATAAATTGATTTTGTATATCATGTAAAATTATTAAATTTATAATTTTTATAATGCTTAATTTAATAAATAAGAATAATAAATATTTAATAATTGTAAGTACATAAAATACAAAGATATTTTTATTATTTAAGCTATATAAACATTTCCATATTATTTAAAATTTAATCTATCTTTGATACTTTAGCTTATGTTTCATATAGAATAATTAATTATAAAATTAATTATTTTAATGCTGAAAATTAGGAAAAATCTACTAAGTTTTAAATATAAGAGAGTTCCTATAAATTTATTTTAAATATGTATTCATATGATGTTTTGTTATTATTTTCATTTCATGAAAGCTCGCATATTTTGCTTGGTTAAAAATAGCTTCTTATTATTTTTTGATAACTTTTTTATCTTTAGATGAGTTAGGAGACTTCAGTTCCTGTTGCTGTCAAAAACAACTTAGGAAATCTTTGGTTTCGAACAAAGCGAGAAACTTAGGATAAATTCTCCGCTGTTTTATTTATTTCGAACAGTATGAGAATTTATGAGAATCTTTGATTCTCCATTTTAAGTTTGGTTTTATTAGATACAGTCGACAATCCAAAAAATATTCCAATTTAGGATATTCTATTTCCACAGAATGCTTCTTATATCCAATTAAGGCATCAATATAAACAATAGATTTTTTTGGATTATATAACATTTTAAGCATGACTATAATCGATCAGGTCTTCCACCTTTTTGTCTTATTTTTATAAGGTTGTGATATTTGGTGAAATATTTCCCAACCTACTATTTGATCAATTCATTCAATTATCATGTGTTTTTTAAAATCTTCGCATATTTGTTGCTTATAAATTAATTACAATGCTTATAATTATCATTTATACCTCTTAACATGTAAAAAGTCCTTAATACTCAAATTAAGACCACAAGATGGTGTGAGTAATCGATACATTTATATACTATTACCACATTAGGTTAATATAGAGTTTCATAATGTATAAATCTTATCAAAATATGCTATTTTATAGTTCATAGAAACTCTCCAATATAATAGGAATATTTTATGATATATAAATATTTGGTATAATTAATCCCTCAACCCAAAAAAATAGAAAATTTTTATATCAAAGACTGATAAATCAAAATATTTATATAGTGATTGTCTGAAACCTAATTTGTGGTTCTTATCATATTAATGAAAATATGAATTTTTGGAGTTGAAAGTTTAATAGTTAATTTGGAGGATGATATATCTTTAATATGAATATTTATCAAGCTTTAGTATGATATGTTTATTAATATTGGCATGTTTACATATTAATATTTTTTTATTTTTAAAATAAACTTTTTAGATTTTTTAAATTTTTAGTACTTAGGTTTTAAAACTTTTAATTTCCTTTACAGAGCTTTATTCATTTTAAATAGAGAGAGAGAGAGAGAGAGAGTTTATGATAAATAAATAATTTTTATCCATTTTTTAATTAAATAAAAAGATTTTAACAAGTTTCCAATTGCAAAATAAAACCGATATATTTATATATAACTTGTTTACTAATACCATAATAGAGCATTATTTAATAATAATGCTCCATCAAATGAAATCATACCAACTACAAATACATAGTTATATACATTGATATACTAATATATGACTATAATATGGAAATTTATTAATAAAATTCTTATTAATATTGATATTATATAATTAAATGTCATATTAATGTTGTTTTGTAGTTTGAAGATGTTTGATTTTGATTATAATAAATAGAAAGGAGATGAATACAATATGATGAAAAAAATTTCCGCAATATCCTTAATACTATTGTTATTAGGAAGTTCCATAAGTGCAGTATCAGCAGAATGGCATTATTCTTACATTACAGCTTATGATTGTGTGGGCAATGCAAAAATGTATGATCGATATGGTGCTATGCCAGTTAACTGGGATTTTAATGCTGGTAATAGCATAAAGATTGAAACTAATGGTTGGAGAAGTTTACATGTAAATCCAAAAGGATGGGGCAATCCACAATCAGATGCATCATGGGAAAGTGTGCCAACATATATTGATTTAAGTCCTGGAAGCCAATATGGTTCCATAGATATAAATGGACACGAGTAGAAGTTGTAAAATTATTGTAGAGTTTTTTTTTATTGTTTGAGGGCATCGAACAGTGTAAATTTTTAAAAAAAATGATTGTTTCATATTTTCAAAGATAATATAATGCTGTTTTAGATGCTCTCGGTTTTTTTTATAATTAAGATTTATTATTCCTAACTATCAATCATGAATCATTATATTTAACTATTATAATTACTGGATAAACTGTATCCAGAAATAAAGGTTGGTCTATGTCATTTAAAAAATTTATTTTGAAAAGTTCGTTTAGAAAAAAATCAAAAGTCATCTATCAATTATCTGGTCTATCTATTCCAATATTAATAATTCTATTTTTTGCAATTAGCAGTCAGATGAACTATAATTTAAAGCAAAA
>JAITGU010000193.1 GCA_031280375.1 Candidatus Methanovirga procula
GGGGGTGTGAATAATCGACACCTTTATATGCTATTATCACATTAGTTAATTATGTGAGTTTCATAATTTATAAATCTTATCAAAATATGCGATTTTTGATAGGTTAATAGAAAC
The DNA here is from genome assembly GCA_031280375.1 of Candidatus Methanovirga procula. GTDB lineage: Archaea > Methanobacteriota > Methanobacteria > Methanobacteriales > Methanobacteriaceae > Methanovirga > Methanovirga procula. Next base: position 115 of record JAITGU010000193.1, read on the forward strand.
TCTCATAGGTGTGTTAAATGAATATGAAAAGTATAATATTTTTGAATATATTGATATGTTGTATGATTACTATCAATGCAACAACTTATTTTATCCAAGTGCCTGAATTTAGTACAATGACTACATTAACAAATTCGTCTGACACAGTAGAAATAAATATGGACGATAAGATCATTAGAGGTGTTATATCTGCTCCTGTAAGTATAGCTTTTGATCGGGCTGAAGGACAAGGTTATTTTAAATGTTCTCATAAGGACTCAGATCGTAACAATTATACTTTTACTCCTACTCGCTCAACTGATTCACTAAAGGATGGTAAATTATATATTGATGTAAATGATGTTCCTCATGATGGTTCTCGAATGGTTTGTTTTATAATACATTCTGTTAAATAATACATTAATAAATAAACCATTTTTTTTTTACTTGAGCTGGGTCACAAGTCATATTTTCAAATTTTACCTATTTTAAATTTTCAATTAAAATTGCTTAAATCTTATGAAAATCTTAATTTTAGATTTGTTTGAGAAAATAATGATTATTAAATTAAAATTTTAGATTTAAAAACTAAATTTGCCTTTAAATCAAATTTAGAACCAGCGAATTTTCACGGAAATAGGCATATTTTAACCGTGTCCCAGCCTCACTTTACGAACTACTTATAATATCAGTTATATTTTTTTTATAAAAGTGGCAGTGCAACAATTATTTTTGTTCAGTTATCATATATATTAAGTTGAACAATTAAGTAGATTTTAAAATAAAAATATACTTTTTATAATTATTTAACTAAATATATAATATAACATTGTTCATTGAAATTGGAATTATTGCACAGCCTAAAAAGATAATTTAAAAATTTGATTAGTTTGGTGGAAAATGAAGATTTTAAAATTTTTAATACTTTTTTTAGGCTTTTGTGTTATAAGTATACTTATCATAAATAGTATGGATGTTAATAAAACTTCTGAAAATGATTTGATTAATAAATCAGATTGTGCTTCAATTCTTATTCAAATTAATTCAAATGAGTATGTATCTGGATTTAGAAGGGATTCAATTTATCCAACGGATTTGTTCATTAAAAAAACGATGATTAATGGTATTGAAGCTATACGGGAATGTTATAATAATTCTAATGGTTATTTTACTCATTCATTGATTTTTGCTAATGGATGGTATATGGGAATAGGTGGTAGTTATTCTCCATCAGAGAATAATGAATTGGAGTCTCTTGGTTGTGAAATTGTTAAAGATGGTGATTTTAATCAAGAAATTATAGGGAAAATAGAAGATTTAATTGATACTTTTGATTTGTGTCATTTTCTTCTTAAAGCTCCAGATGGATATATTATAACTTATGAAAAGAAAGATGGAAAGACAAAAAATATGAGTTTTAAGCTTCAAAATAATGAGTATGTGGTTGTGCCAAATGGTCCTGATTATTATCAGAATGGAATTTGGACTAATGGCACACCATCTGTTGATTCTGTTATTTATCTTGGGTCAGTTGATGAATATGGAGTTAATAGACGTGATATAATTAGTTATTATGTTAGTAAAGAGGATATTGTAACAGATGTTGATGTTTATGCAAGTCATGATGATGGAAGTTTATCTGGTAAGCCAAGTAGTGGGAAAGATAATATTATCTTTGAAAATAGATTCATATCAAATGATACAATACCTGAAATTCCTAAAAAAAATGCTATTGGAAATATTAAGCTATTTAATAACAAGGAACATGAAGAAAGTAATCAGATTATTAATGATTTTAAAAATAGTGATAGTGGTTTTAATAGTAATGTAGATAATGGTTTTAATAGTAATGTAAATAATGTGGGTTTAGAGAAATCTGGAAATCCAGTACTAATAAGCTTATTTGTACTATTAATGACTTTTTATTTGTTCTTAATTAGAAGAAAATGAGTTTTGCAAATATATTATTTAGTTTATATATTTTATATGATAGATTATATTATACATAATAAGAATGGAGGGTTATGGTTTGTATAAAAAATTTATTTGGATAGTGACATGTTTAATGTTGTTAGTTTTTGCTTTTACATTAAATGATAATGCTTTTGGTGCTGGGAGTGGTGGAACAGATGTGAGTTTCTGGTTTTATAATTGGACTGGTTTTGATACTGGGGCAAATATTAGTCAAATTAAAGATAATATTAGTCAAATTAAAGTTTTTGAAAAATTTAATAGTGAAGGTTTATTAACTCAAGTTTTATTTGATCATTATGATTCTAATGGGAATTTTGTGAAAGGTTTGGCGAGTAATGGAACCCCTATTTTTAAATTTAATAATTCTGACGAACCTCGAAGTATTGTGATTGCAGGAACACATGGAAATGAATATCCTTCAGAGGCAGCTGCTTTTAAGCTTATTAACACTCTCTACGAGAATAAATATAAGATTAAAGGTACAATTTATGTTATACCTATGAGTAATCCTAAGGCAGCACTGGAGGTACAGAGAGAATATTTTGGTTATGATCCTAATAGAGTTGCCAATAATTCATCCACATTTTCAGGCCATATTGTAAATGAAGTTGTGTTGAAAGAAAATGTAAGTTATGTAGGAGATTTTCATACAATGTATGACACTCGATTGAAACTTATTTTTGCTGCTTCTGGTTATCCTAAAAGTGAAAAAATTAGTAAAGTTATAGCCGATAAAACAAACTCAGAATACTATTTATCACCTAATAAAGGAACTATCACTGTCACTTGTGCAGAACATAATTTATCGAGTTTTACAGCTGAGGTGGAAGATGGAAATAATTATGGGATAATTTTGCCTAATAGAGATCAATGGTCTTATGAACAAATGTTAGCTTACTTAGATTATACACAAAATTATGTTGAAGATTCTAATAATCGTAATTCAAGTGGTTTTGGAGCTAATTCTGATTTAAGTGATGTTGGGCATGATTTTGTAAGTAATACTTTTCCGATTAGTAGAACAGGTTTTCCTTTATTATTTTTATTATTTTTATTATTTTTATTAATTTGTGGTTTTTATTCTTGGAATAAGAATAATAAATAGCTATTTATTGAATATTAAGATATTTATATGATGAGGTTTTTTTTGTGTCTATTCGCAGTAACATTGATAGAATTTTTTATTTGGATTTTTTAAGGGCGTTAGCTATTGTGGCTGTTATCATCTTGCATGTTTCTGAGTTTTATTTTTTAGGGGCGGGTAAGACTGATTTTAATCGTTTTATTGGTCTTATTTTTGAAGGTTTCTCAAGGTTTGCTGTTCCTACTTTTCTAACTTTATCTGGTGCATTATTATTTAATAGAAAATACAATCTTCATGACTTTTTTAAAAGGAGAATGAGTCGTATTTTAATTCCTTTTATTTTTTGGTTTATTGTTTATATTTTGTTTTCTTATTTTGATGGTGGTTCTTCTAATTTTACTTCTGTGACTTCTTTTTTGACTTATGTTGGAAAATGTTTTTTTGCTTTAAAAGGAACTCCTAATAGTCATATGTGGTTTGTTTGGCTGATTTTTTCATTATACCTTGCAGTTCCAATTATTAATAAATGGATTTCTAATTCTTCTCTTTGTGAACTTGAATATTTCTTATTTATATGGATAGTTTGTTCCTTATTATTTACTTTCAATATCACTCCATCAGATTATAATCTTAGTTTGAATCTCTTTATGGGTTCCTTTGGATATCTGATTTTAGGTTACTATTTGGCTAATAAACAGAGTAGAATCCTTGATAATTTTTATTTGTGGTTTCTTGTCTTCTTGATAATATCTGTTTTCAGGATATTCATGGCTATTAATCCTTCCTTTTTCATGTTTATTCATAATGGCATGGCTAATATGATCTTTTTAGTGCAGACTGCAAGTATTTTTTTAGTTGTTAAAAATTTTAATTTTAAGAAAATAGGGGATTTTCTTAAGTCTGGAATTGTATCTAAGTTAATTTTGTCTTTAAGTAAGTATAGTTATGGTATTTACTTGGCTCATATGATTTTTTTATCATTGTTTTTAAAATTATCTGTTTGTAAAGATAATGCTTTATTATTCATTCCACTGTTGACTGTTGGTGCTTTGGTTACTACTTGGATAGTATTGTTTTTAATGAATAGATTTAGTATTTTTAGGAAGGTTACTGGTTTTCAATGAGTAAAAAGGGATAATATTCATTAAATAATAAATTCAATCGTCTCAATCAAAATATAGGGTAATAATTGACAGCATTGCTCTTAGACTATAATGAATTATTAAAAATATAAATATTTTATAATAAATACAAAATTTTTTATATGCTATAAAAAACAATGTACTACCAAGCAATTAAATAAAAAGTTAATAGTATAAACTATTATTAAAGACTAATAACTACTATTAGGATTGTAATAATCTAAAAATCATGTGTTGAGGAGTTAAAATGTATATAAATTCTACTGATAATTCTAATTTCTCCGATGATTCAATTAGGACCTTTTTTCAAAATTTGATTAAATCATCTGAAGATTTTTATTGAATATATAAGGGAAATTTAATAATGAAATAAATCATTTTTAATTAATATTTTTAAAAGCAAAGAATAAATTTTTTTTCGGTGTTTTTTGTGTTTGGTGTAGTTTAGTTTGTTGTGCACTGTATTATGTGTAAATGTTACTGTAAACATATTAAGAGTATTGGTTAGAAACCAATACCTTTATATACTAGTATATGTTAATAGTTTATATGAAAAGAACTATTATATTATATGGATGAGGTTTTGAATATGAGGTTTTGAATTTATATATAATTCACAACAATAAAATTATACATTAAATAAAATCTTTATTATATTATAATAGTTGTAAAATTAGATATTATATAGGAGACAATAAAATTTCAAATGAGTCAGTGAGCATAGGATCGTATGTTGAAAATAAAAATTGGATTTTGTTTGTAACAGTCTTTGGGTCATTCTTAGTTGCTTTTGCAACTTCATCAGTTTCTGTAGCCTTACCTTCAATTTCAATGTCTTTAACAGATATTCATGGAAATCTTTTAAGTGGAGTAGTACAAAATTGGGTTGCGACAAGTTTTCTTTTAGCAATAGCTAT
>JAITGU010000004.1 GCA_031280375.1 Candidatus Methanovirga procula
TACTAATATATGATTATAATATGGAAATTTATTAATAAAATTCTTATTAATATTGATATTATATAATTAAATGTCATATTAATGTTGTTTTGTAGTTTGAAGATGTTTGATTTTGATTATAATAAATAAAAAGGAGGTGAATACAATATGATGAAAAAAATTTCCGCAATATCCTTAATACTCCTATTATTAGGAAGTTCCATAAGTGCAGTCTCTGCAGGACACTATTCAACTATATATACTGGTTGTTGTGAAGGTAATTGGAAAATGTACAACATGCTGGCGATCGAACTATGAATTGGGATTTTTCTAAAAACAATGAGCAAAGAATTTCTACAGATGGATATAGATATGTTGAAATTAATCCATTAGGATGGGGTAATCCATGGACATATAAATCTTGGGAGTATGTTCCTGATGTGATACGGATGTCCAAGAGAAGTGATGGTGGAATAGACATTTAATATTTTGAAAAAAGAGTAATGAATCCTAAGTTTCTTGATTATCTTAATAATTTTGAAATTTTTAGGATTCATAATTTTTCATAACTATTTAATAATTATAGATATTTAATTTTAATTTTATAAGGTTACAAATCTTTTGTTAAGATAAATTACTTATAAATGTTTTTCAAAGATTTTTATTTCATGAGAAATTAAAGTGTATTATTTTTTTTAAACTTTATTTTCCTGCATATAAATCCAATTAAGGTGAATTTATCATGTCATTTAAAAAATTTATTTTAAAAAGTTCGTTTAGAAAAAAATCAAAAGCTATATATCAATTATCAGGTATAACAATACCAATACTAATAATCCTCTTTTTTGCGATTAATATGCAAACAGGACATGATTTACAGGAAAAATTTAATCCTTCCTCTGATATATATATAATAGGATCTCCAGATGGAAATCACTTCTCTTTACCTATAAATGAGAGTTTAATAGCTAAAATAAAAAAAGACGATCGTATTGAAAATGCAGTCGGAACAATTAGTGGCAGGTTCAACATTAATGGAGTTAATTGTAGGATAATAGGTGTTAATTCATCAGATGCAGACTTCATGAAAATGGTATTACAAACTGGTAGAAAGTTCAAAAACGATGAAAAAGAAATAGTTCTATCTAATAATGCTTCTGAGCAGTTGAATAAAAGTGTTGGAGAATATATTTCTATTGACAAAAATGAATATAAAATCGTTGGAATAACTGTTAAAGTAAAAAGTTTTGGTAACAGTTTTTACACTTCCTTAAAAAATGCTCAAGAATTAAATATATTAGATAACAATGTAAGCAGAAATTATGGTTCTGGTAATGTTGAGAGCATATGGATTAAAACTAAAGATGGTGAAAATAATATAAAAATTACAGAAGATTTAAAAAATCAGTATATTAATGAAAACATTAATGTTATGGGTCCTGATGAAGAAACAGAGAAAAGTTTTGATTATCAAAAGAATATAAATAGAATAATATTTATATTTGTTCCAACAGTAATAGGAATATTGCTGACTTTAATTATCATGATGAAATCAGTTGGTGATAGGACACGAGAAATTGGTGTTTTAAAATCAGTTGGTTGGAAATCAAGAAGAATTTTTACAATGATAGTAAGTGAAACATTTATAATATCTATAGCTTCGTTTATAATTGCTTCAATAATTGCAATTTTAATAACTTTTCTCATGAACCTGATGAACCCATATTATACAGTCGATTTATTCACATTCTTGAAAACATTGTCACCTTTAACATTTTTACATACATTCATAATCGTCGTTGTCATGGCTTTCTTAGGTGCTATGTTACCAGCTATTAGAGCAAGTAGATTGTCTCCAGCTGAAGCTGTAAGAGAAGAATAAATAATAATTTGGGGGTTATCATAATGGTGAATATTGTAGAAATTGAAGGTTTATCTAAATCTTATGAAAAAGGCATTGTCAAAGCATTGAATGGTGTAGATTTAACTGTTGAACAGGGTGAGTTTGTAGCTATTACTGGTCCGTCTGGTTCTGGTAAATCAACACTACTGAATATGATTGGTGCTTTAGATAGAGCAGATGAAGGAAAGATTATTGTGGATGGTCATGATCTTTTATCAGAGAAAGATTTAAGCAGTTTCGTTCGCAGACAATTGGTTTTGTTTTTCAATTGCATAATCTTCTTCCTTTTTTATCTTCTCTTGAGAATGTTGAACTTCCTACTTATGAATTAGGGATTTCATCAGCTGAAAGAAGAAACAGGGCTTTGGATTTGTTGGAAAGTGTTGGTTTAGATGATAGAAGTAGTTTTCATCCTACTAAGTTGTCTGGTGGTGAGAGACAGAGAGTTGCTGTTGCAAGAGCTCTTGTTAATAATCTTTCGATTATTCTTGCTGATGAACCAACAGGATCTCTCGATTCCCATGCATCTGATGAGGTTTTAAAACTTTTAGTGGATTTGCATGAGAAAAAGAATGTTACTTTAATTGTAGTAACTCACGATTTAAATGTTGCTAATTTGGCTGAAAGACAAATAGAAGTTTTAGATGGTAAAATAAATTGATTTAAAAAATTTATAGATGGTCTATTCGATAATATAGATAGTTTATTTGATAAAATATGAATAAATTCATTTATAATTATATGATGTTAAAGGAGATTGGAAGTATGAAAAATAGTTTAATTGGTTTAGCTATTATTACTTTAATATTTGCAGGTAGTTTAACAATGGTTGAATCACATATTGTGTTTTCAAAAGGATTTCACATGACTACTAATACTGTAATTGGTAGTAGTATTGTGATAAATCCAACTACTGGGAATTTAAAAGATGCGATAAGTCAATATGATGAAGTTATATTAGAACCAGGTGTTTACACTGGTGAGAAAAATAGAAATATCACAATTCCAGATGGTCGTAATGTGTATGTGCATTCTAAAAATAATTTGAATAATGTTGTAATTGATGCAAGTGGATTAAGTAATATATTCACTGTTAAGTCAACTTCCACATTAAGATTAGATTACATAACCTTTAAAAATGGATTATCAGAGAATGGTGGGGCGATTGAAAGTAATGGTTCATTAATCATGAATAATTGTTCTTTAGAAAATAATAAAGCAAGTAGTAATGGTGGTGCAATATTCATGACACTACTTAACTTAAATAATAGTAAAATATCAAATACAGAATTTATAAATAATACTGCTACTTCGTCAGGAGGCAGTATTTTTATTAATGGTCACAACACCAGCTTTAAAATAGAAAATTCCATTATTAAAGATAGTAATTCAGGAAAAGGTGCTGGAATTTGCTTTTGGAGTGATAATTTCACCATTACTGCAGAAAATATCCGCTTATCCAACAATAAAGCTTTAACCAATGATTCCCAACAAGATGGAATCGGTGGTGGAATTGAAATATATGGAGATTTTAATTTTAATTTGATCAAATCTGTAATTCAAAGCAATAAAGCCAATTTAGGAGCTGGAATATATGCCTCAGGTGGCTCAAACCAAAAATCAAAAATGATGATATCTAACTGTAATATTGAAAATAATGAAGCTTTAAATTATGGTGAAGGTTATATTGTGAATTCAGCTTATGGTGGTGCAGGAATCGCAAGCCTATATTTTGATACATATTTACAGAATAGTAACCTGACAAGAAATAATGCAAGTTATTATAAAGATCTTGATCCAAGTGGTGATGAAATAGGCAATAATCGTGGTGGCGGTTACTATAATTATAATGGTGATGTCACCCTTGATAATTGTAGATTTGAAGATAATTTTGCATATAATGGTGGAGGATTAGACACAAGATACGGAACCTTCACTATAAGCAACTCCCTATTTAGAAATAATCTTGCCACCTATGGTGGAGGAGTATACACATGTGAAGGCAACATCACATTAAAGAATTCTGCATTGTCTAATAATACTGTTAGTATGAATGGTGGAGGAATCTATAACTTAAATGGTTCTACAACAATTGAAAAATGTAATATTACATCTAATGTTGCTGTTGATAATGGTGG
>JAITGU010000012.1 GCA_031280375.1 Candidatus Methanovirga procula
AGAACTTTAGAATTAAATGATAATAAAAATAGTCTTAGTGTTACAGATTTAAAATTCAGTAAACAGCCATCTTATGGTTCAACCTATTATAATATAGATGGTTATTTAAGTTCAACTAAACCATTTGATAAATTGGATGTAAAAATCCTGTATTTTGATAATGATGATGTATGTCTTGGTAGTGATATTGTAACTCAACCAAACACAGAAATAAAAGCTGGTTACAAATATAGCATGCATAATTCTCAGATTGCTGGTGGTAAAGCCACAAAAGCAGAAATTGTGATTAGTATGAATAATAAATATACAAGTGATAAGGATGTTTTGTTCTATAAAATGATAGATGCATCCTAATTTTTTCTTTTAAAACCGTATTATAAATAATAATGTTTATTCTTAATTTATGTTATTTTATCAGAATTCTTTAAATTAAATTTTAATACTTTATATTAAATATTAATTATTTTATAAGATTATAAACAATTTAAATTATAAATTAATATATTTTAAAACAATGATAATTTAATAGAATACTCAATCAATCATTAATTCAGAATAATAACAATATAACTCATTTGTTCTTATCATTCAGATTATTTGGTGGAATAAATCCTCCTCTTAACATGAAATCTAACAAAACCATCGATAAACTTGATTCAGCCACTGTGGTTACTCTTGGACAAATGCAAGGGTCATGGCGACCCTTTATATCAATTTCAACATCCTTCATATCCTCTAAATCAACAGTTCTTTGAAGAACACCAATTGAAGGAGTTGGTTTAATAGCTATTCTTACTATAACGGGCATACCATTGCTCATACCACCAATAATTCCACCAGAATTGTTAGTACTTGTTTTAACATTAGATCCTTCTATATAAAATTCATCATTCGCCTCACGACCAGTCAACTCAGCTATTTTAAAACCAGAGCCTATTTCAACACCCTTAACTGAACCAATATTCATTAAAGCTTTAGCTATTTCACCATCCAACTTTCCAAAAACAGGTTCACCAAGTCCAATTGGAATGCCAATAGTTACCACCTCAACCACACCACCAACAGAATTACCGTTTTCTTTTAAACTTAAAATTCTCTTTTCCATAAGCTTAGCAGCATTAATATCAGCACATCGAACATTATTACTTTTAGAATACTCTTCAATTAAATCTAAATCTACTTCTTTGGCTTTAATATCTCCAACTTGCCTAACATGAGCAAACACTTTAATATTATAATTGGATAATATTTTCTTAGCTATTGCTCCACCAATAACATTTCCAATTGTTGTTCTCCCACTTCCACGACCTCCACCATAATAATCATAGTTTCCATACTTAGAAATCCAGGTGAAGTCTCCATGACTTGGTCTTGGCTTATTTTTAAGATATTCATAATCTTTAGAAGATTTGTTCTTATTAAAAACAATGGCTGTTATTGGAGTTCCATCTGTCTTCCCATCAAAAACCCCAGATAATATCTCAACTTTATCAGATTCATTCCTATTTGTTGTTAATTCATTTACTCCAGGACGTCTTTTATCTAACTCTATCTGAATATCTTCTTCACATAATTCAAGATTAGCTGGACAACCATCAATTACTGCTCCAATAGCCTTCCCATGACTTGAACCAAAAGTTGTGACCTTAAATATTTCTCCTGTAGTGTTTGTCAAAAAAATCACCTTTATTTTTATAATTTAGATTTATTTCATTCTTATTTGTAAATTAAGTTTAAAATAATAACCATCTTCACCATCAATTTTATATAAATCTCCAGTTTTATATCTGTTAGTACTTCCAGTTTCAAATTTGGTATTCTGATAAAGATATTCATCTAAATTCTTTTTATTATAAAAAATATGATAACATAAAATCACACCATTATTCTTAACAATTAAAATTCCTCCGTTAACATCATACTCCTTATTCCATTTCTCATTTGGCATCATACCAAATATTGCGGATTTAACGAGTTCAATCATATTAGACTTATAAAATAATTTTTTTTCATCTTCAGATAATTTTAAAGGATTTTTGTCTATTAATAATTCAGTTAAGGATTTTATATCAGATATTTTTCCAGAATAATAATACAATAAAACTTGGCTAATGATATCAGGCAAGTTACTGTCAATCAACCTTAAATTTTTTGAAAATTGTTCATTTTCTATGCTATGGAAAGATAAATTGTAATTTTTCATATCAACTTTTTCTAAAATCTTTAAAATACGAAGTTTAAGCCATTTTTTATCGGTTTTCTTATTAATTCTCATTATTTCATCGATTTCATATTCTTCAATTCCATCAATTTTATAAATAAAGTTAGTCGCTTTTGAAGCATTTAAAAATGTGGACTTATTTCCTATTTCTGACTTTATAGAGAAAGTATATTCTTTAGATAAAGTTGTTTTCAAATTTTCAATCTCCATAGTTAGATCAGCCTTACTTTTACTTTGAGATTTGAACTTTAAAATACCTAAATCTTTTAAAAAATCTTCTAAAATTGGAATAGTAAATGACCTTCCTTCACCTTCTTTGATTTTTATAAATGATTTTTCACTAATCTCAAGAAAATCAGTGATCTTAACAGCCTTTTGAATTTTTCCTTTTAAATCTGTTATTTCTATTAAATTTTTATTATTATTAACAAAAAAGATTTTACCACATTCTATCTTTAATATTTTTAAAATAGGGTAAAATTCATCATCTATTTTGTTTAAATTTTCATCAGAAGCATGAACCTTAGCTTCACCTAATAATTTTGTAAATGTATATGCTTCACTCCATTCTCCTTTATTATAACTCCATATATTCTCATTCTTCATATTTATCCTCTAATTGATCCAATGTTTCTATGATTTTATTTGCTATTTCTTCTATTACTGGGATAGCCACAGAATTTCCAAATTGTTTATATTGTTGTGTATTGCTAACATCCTCAGGAAAAGAAAATTTATCTACTCCATCGTCCATGAAAGCATAACCCACAAATCCTTGAAGTTTGCCCCATTCAATAGGTTTCATTAACCTTATTCCTTCATTATTAATAGGTGATTTTTTATTTTTTATAAAAGTCCCAGAAATATTTTCTTGAGGATCATAAATTAAATTTCTCTCTTTTCCAGATCCCCCTGTTGCTAAGAGTGCATTAGAAACTGGGGTCTCAATTTCAATTTTATTAACAACTATATAACCAAAACCATTTCCTTTAGATTTTTGAGAAGATTTATGTTTTTTCAGTGTTTCAAGATAGCCTTCAGACAAATAATATTTTAAACCAGCCTTTAACTCTAAAACATCCTTCAAACTATTATATATTGGTGGTTTTTCTCTTTTTTGAGGAAGTTTATTGAAATCAATTTTACTTAACTTGGATTTATATCTTTTCCTATCAAATCCTACAATATAAACCCGTGGTCTATTTTGAGGTAATCCAAAATTACGAGCATTCAGAACAATGTTTTCTCTATCAAATATAAAGTAATCAGAATTTTCATTGCCATATATATCTTTTTGTTTTTCAATTCCTACAACATGGTAATCTAATCTATTTATTAATGTGTCCAATATTATTTTGAATGTTTCACCTTTTTTATGACTTATTAAACCCTCAACATTTTCTAACAAAAAAGATTTTGGTCTTGTAGACTTTATTATTTCAGCTATATGAAAAAAAATCGTTCCTCGTAGTTTATCTTCAAACCCTTCTTTCTTACCAACAGCACTGAATGCTTGACAAGGAAAACCAGCTAATAAAATATCATAATCAATATTTCTTATTAACTTTTTAAAGTCATCAGTAGTAATATCATTCATTGGATCTTCATTATATAAATGTTGATATGTTTTACAAGCATACCTATCATTTTCAGCAGATAAAACATTGTTAACTTTCCCAGTGAGTTCAAATCCTCTTCTTATGCCACCAATGCCTGCACAAATATCAACTGTTTTATACATAATAACCATATACCTTAAATTCAAACACAGAACATGATAAAATTGTGAATTAAGTAATAATTTTATTCTCTCATTTAGAATAATTATCAAATGTAAATATCTTATTAAATGAATAGAATTATGAAAGCAGCTATTTTTTACAATAAATTATTCAATTTGCTTAATAACAAAAATAAACATATTTTCAATCATTCATAATAATTTTAATTAATATAATCGTGATATAGTAATTTATCTAATTTTATTAGTATATAATTTTTGTTAAATTTTAAAAAATAAATTTTAAAAAAATATTATAATAATCAATAAATTAAAAATTTAAAGAATTTTAAGATTAATTGTATAATAAAAATTTTTAAAATTTTTGGTAGAAATATAGTAATACTTATCAACTATTAATTTAATTATATCTTATAACACCTTTAAATTAAATTTAAATAATACATAATTTAAATAATACATATTAAAGTATGAATTTTATAAATTATAAACTTATTCCAAAAGGATTGCAATAATATATTTTGATTTATATTTAATAAATTGTAAATTATAGTATTATACTTTTCTTTTTTAATAAAAAGCATTGAACAAACATTTAAAAATTCCATTTAATTATAAATTATTTTTTATATTAATAATTAAATTATATTATCAATTTATATTTAAAAATTTAATTGTACAATAATTAAAAATAAAAAATAATAATATTAAATTAAAATAATCATGAAAAAATAGTTGGTGTTATTCCGTAATAATATTTGCTATTTCTTCCAATCTTTCTCTGATTCCAATCCAATTCTGATTTAAATTAATAGTTCTTATGAAAAAGATATTTTCTCCTAATTTATAGTTATAATCAATATCTTCATCAACAGCAGCATAAAGCAACATTCCAATTATTTCTCCATCATCATGTTTCTTTTTAAAATTACTATTATTAACATAAGAAAATATTTGGTAAAGATTTGAAGAATCTAAACTCGATTTTCCATGAAAATTAGATAGAATATCTTTATAGAACTTAGTATCAATTATCAACTGATTATCTCCATATTCTAATACAATATCTGTCTTCATTTTTGGAAGATATTCCCTTCCCTTTTCTTCAGAATAGTTAATATCTAAATCCCATTTTACTTCTGGACTATGGACTTTAAACTCCCCAAATTCTTTTTTATAGAAATTAAGAATAAAGTTTTCAAACAATTTAGCCATTTCTCTTTCATAATTTTCTATAAATTCTTTAAAGTGAATTTTTCCAGGTTTACTATCATTTGGAAGTTTAAATATGAAAACTAACCTACAAATATCTATAATAAGATTGTAGTGTTGGTTGTTCTTATTCCACATCAAATACTTAAAAATTTGTTTATTTAAAACAATAGAATCAACATCATCAAAAAATGGCTTTAATTTTTTAAGACCCTTCTTCAAACCATCGTTTAAATATTTAAATCGTGTTAAATCCTCTACAGTAGTTTTTATTATCTGATTAAAAAGAACATTAATACTAAACTCATCATATTGACAATTTAATTTCTTATAAATCATCGTTCTTCTTTTAATAGTGTTTGTAATGTTAATTTTTCCTTTAATGCTTGATGTGTCCTGATTTTTAACTACATACTCCCTATAAAAACCTCTTCTAACAAGACTCTTTATTTCCTCAATTAAAACCCTTGCAAAAAGATCATGAACATTTTCAAACTCTTCAGAATCCCGTAAAATATCTTTATCTATTTTAAGATGACGATAAGCATAACTGAGCATGTAATAGATGTTTTGAATAGGAATTTTAAGTTTATTCTTTTCATTGCTCATTTCATCATCCATTATTCATTATCTTCAATCAGATGTTTAATTCTCTCTTCTGCTTTTTTTAGATCATCAAACCAATATTCTCTTAAGAGAGGAGCTACTTCATATTTCACAATAGATTCATATTGATCCTTTACATTGTCCACACAAAAATAGCTATGACCTATTTTAAATCCATCTCCTAAATCCGCATCATCATGAATAAAATTATTTAAATCTTTAAATTTCCTAATAATTTTAATAGCTAAACCATCATCGACTCCATTTCTAATTAGATATTTTTTGAATATATCCTTGTTTTTATCATCTTCATCGAATAAAGGATTAACAGTGTAAAATACAAACCTTCTCCGTAAAGCATAATCAATAATAGCTAAACTTCTATCTGCAGTATTCATCATTCCAATAATATATAGATTCTCAGGAACATAAAACTTATCTCGACTCTCATTGTCTTTATCTAAATTTTCATCATTAAAATCATTGTTATCAGAAATCTCATCATTAGATTCATTATTATTATAATTAATAATAACCTCACCAAAGATTTTACTAATGTTTCCTCTATTAATCTCATCGATGATAAAATAATAATCATTATCAGGATCGTTGATGACCTTCATGCAGAAATTATAGAAAACACCATTTTTTAGTTCAAACCCTTCTTTCGTTGGACGATAACCTCGAATAAAATCTTCATAAGAATAGCTTTGATGGAATTGGATAAATTCAACTCTATTTTCATCCTTTAAACCCATCACTGAATAAGCTAATCGTTTAGCTATGAATGTCTTACCAACACCAGGCGTCCCTTGTAAAATAATGTTCTTTTTTCTTCTAAGAAGGTTTTTTAATTCATCGTATTCCTTTTCCACGAAAACAACATCATTTAAGAAATCTTCTTTTGTATATTTAGAATTAGAATCATCTAAATCATCTGGTCTGCATTATCAAAATTGGAATCATTATTAATTTTTTTGTTATATCCTTCTTCTGAGACTTTTTTCAAAAATTCGATATAATATTTATTTATAATAGAATTAGGCACTCCATTTCCTATTTTAGAATTGTATTCAGAAAATGTCTTATTTTCAACTGAATCTTTTTTACTTAAATTATTTTTTATTATTTTAATTTCTTCTGGAATATTATTTATATTAATGTCAAATAGTCTACTTCCAAATGAATCAAAGTAAGCATTATCTAATTCCTCAATTGCATCAAATTTTTTAGATCCTATGAATCTTTGATAAGAAGGGGAATGATCTTGAATATTTTTAGATAAAAAATTTATAAAATCTGTTTTCTTTAAAAAATTTGTATAATGCGTATTTATAATTGCATTTGGAGTCCCATCTTGTTTATCATTATATTCCTGAAATGATTTGTCATTAACATTATTCTTATTTTTCAAATTTTTTTGTATTAAAACAATTTCGTTTGAAACATGGTTAATATTAATATTAAATAGTTTCTTTTTAAAATGAAGCATAATATTTATTTTCAATTATATCTATCTTATTTTCAAGATTTTCAATTTTATATCCAAAATAAACCTGATAACCTTTTGAAGCATTTTTAAAAAACCAGTTTATAAATTCTGTTTTTATGTCTATTTCAGGAGATGCCATATTAAAAGATTCTTTATAATAATTATCACAATATTCCCTTTTTATTTCTTTCCAGGTATCTAAATCAATTTCTTCTAATGTTGAACGATAATTCTTTTTATATTTAAATGATAAGTTCTTTCTTTTTATAGTAATCCAATTGACTTTTCTAATCTGTTTATAACCTTGTTTGTTAAAATTTGGATTTTGAGGATCATTTGGAGAAATATAATCACTATTAACTTCTCCAATACCTAAAATTTCATTTTTTCCTCCAGAAGCTATGATAATATCATGTTTATTAATATTTTTAGCAAAATCCCATATGACTTTAAGAGAAGAAGATGATTCTTGACCATTATTATCAATTAAATATTTTTTAAGCTCTTCTCTACTATTAAAATCATTAAGATTCACATTGTCTAAACTAAATCCTATGCCTATGTATGAGTCTTTTTTAAAGGATTCCCATCTTTTTTCAAAAATTTAGGTTTAGGACCTCTTTTTCCCATAAATAATCACCAAAAACGAATATTAATTATATTTATGTAATTATTTATGCATAAACTCCTATATAAATATATCAGTAAATTAAAGGACCACCATCAAATTTTCCACTCCATACTAATGCAAGCTTACAAAAATAAGACAAAAAAAAGGATTGTATGACCTGAAAACTGATGTTGATAGTCAATGTTTAAAGCCTCATATAATCCAAAAAAATGTAATGGTTTATACTGATATCCTGAATTGAGATAATAAGTCTCATGTGAGTAGAGTATCCTAAACAAAACATTCCTCAGATGGTCCCCCCACACCCGTATAAAAATTACAATAATAGCTACTTTAGAGAAAGGATTAAGCAAATCTGGAG
>JAITGU010000018.1 GCA_031280375.1 Candidatus Methanovirga procula
CATGATATTAATTAATATCCTTTCTCCTATTTATATATTAATGCTAATATAAAGCTTTTTTAGATTTATTTTCGTCGGCATTAACATGCCACCCACTGAATTTTTTACAGTGTCTAAAAAACATTAATAGTGATTTTAAAAAATTTAATGATATATGAATTAAAGTTCTAAGTTATTTTAGTTTAGGAATTTGGAATGTGAGTTGAATGAACGATAAATTGAAGAGTAATTTAAAAAGATTTTTAATCTCTTTAATAGTATATGCAATCACATTCACATTTTTTGATAGTACAATGTACTTCTCGAATAAAATAGATCCTTCAATAATATTTATATCTTTTTTTCCTTTAATATGGGGACTTTGGGGGATTTTAGGGTTATTTGCTGGAGATTTAATAGGTCGTGTTTTATCCATCTATTTTTCACACGGTAAAACATTTTCCATTCCTGAAACCATTGTTTTTTCTTTATGTGTATTAATGATTTCTTATTTTATTTACAAACTGTACTACTCTTTTGATATTGATAAGAAAGTATCAACAATACATTTCTATGAACCATATAATTTAATTAAGTTCATAATAATTTTGTGTATCACTAATGCTCTTTATGTGTTTATCCATATTTATTTTACAATAGCTTTTTCAGGAATGTCTTTTCAAGATTCACTTATAGAGGAATTCAGCAATAATTTTATTTTTGTAACAAACTTATCACTTATTTTCAGTCTTTTCTTTGTTTCAATAGCAGGTTTGACCAATGTAAAAATTTATACCCCTAAAAAAACAAAAAATAGGCTATTGCAAAAATATTTAGAACCTTTTTCCGAATATTTAAAGCCTTACTCCAGATATTTAGTACAATACTCTCGATTTATTAACATAATGATACTTATATATACAATAGTTTTAATTTATCAAGTTAAACTTTGTTTCGATGGGAATCACAGTGTGCATGATACTACAATGATTTTATTCGCATTGTTATTTATAAATATTTTAGTTGTTATTAAACCAATTACTAAAGATGTGGTTGTTAAAAAGAATAGATCTTTCAGTGAGTTTGTAATTTTCATATTCATATTTTTATCAATGATATCAGTAATATTTTCGTTATTTTCGTTTTCATTACCAAGTTATCATATCTGGATATTTAAAGCTGAATCAGGTTTCAACGAGGCTATAAATATTTTATATTTTTTTTTAAGCAATGAAATAACACTTATACAGATTTTATTCACATTTTTTTGTTCAATGTTTGTTATGCATCGCTTGGAAGTTATCTTTACTAAGCCATTACATTCAATTTCTGATATTACAGAGAGTTATGTTTTAAATAAATTTAATAGTGAAAATGAAACATTAGAATCTAATGAAAGATTGAATGAAAACATAGAATCAATTTTAAATCGATTAGATGTTTTGTCCCATAATAAATATGATCTTGGACCTTTAGCTCAATCTTTTAAAGAAATGATCGAAAATTTAGAAATTTTTATTGAAGACTTAAAAAGACTTACAAGTGAAAAAGAGAGAATTATAGCTGAAATGGATATTGCATCTAAAATTCAGAAAGACATTCTTCCCAATATTTTTCCCCCATTTCCAGACAGGTTAAATGAATTTGATATTTTTGCAATGTCTATTCCTGCGAAAAATGTTGGAGGAGATTTTTATGATTATTTTTTAGTAGACAATGACCATTTAGCTATTGTTATTGGTGATGTGAGTGGTAAAGGGGTTCCAGCTGCAATATTTATGTCAATAGCTCAAACTTTAATCAAAGAACAATCAAGTTTTGGATTAAGTCCATCAAAGGTTTTTAACAATGTTAATAAAAGAATCATTGAAAATAATGATCATAATCTCATGTTTATAACATCTTGGTTTGGGGTATTAGAGTTGTCCTCAGGAAAATTAAATTATGTGAATGCTGGACATGATCCTCCATTTATATCCCGCAATTATTCAAATTATACAGTTTTAACTTCAGAACCCCACCTTGTACTTGGAGTAGTGGAAGATATAACTTATACTCAATATGAAACCACAATATCTGAAGGCGATAGATTATACCTTTATACAGATGGAATTATTGAAGGGATTAATAAGAAAAATGAACAATTTTCAAAGAATAGATTATTAGATATTTTAAACAACAATAAAACAAATAACATTAAAGAATTAATTTTAGAAATTAAAAGAGATTTAAATGAGTTTACTCATGGAATGGAACAATTTGACGATGAAACTATGGTGATATTAGAATATAAAAATAAAAATGTGGATTAATTCTTAAATCTATTATTATCTGAGATTATAGCTCAAACAAACCCGTTTATCTTTTTTGTTATGAATATCTGCACTGTAATCTAATTTCAAAATTTAATATATATTTAATAAAAATGTTTAAATATTATTAAATTAAAGAAATAATATTGTTTTATTAAATTTTCTAATATATAATCAATTGAATAGTTGAACTATCAGATTTAAAAGTACATTAATAAAAAATTTAGTAAAACACTTAAGACAATTTTAGTGGTTTGAATGAATGTACTTAAAGAATTTAATATAAAAGTAAACAATCCAGAGCTTTTCGAAATAGCTTTTATTCATACATCTTATGCAACAAGATATAGATTAAAACATGATTATGAGCGTTTAGAATTTTTAGGAGATTCAGTTCTTAATTTTCTTGTGTCTCATTATTTATATGAGCTTTACGAAGATTTTGAAGAAGGAGGTCTTACAAAATTAAGATCTAATTTTGTTTGTGAAGCTGCCCTGGAATATTACTCGTTTTATTTGGGTTTTGATAAATATCTTAAAATATCTAATGTTAATATAACAAAAAACGAAATGAAATCTGCCAATGCAGATATAGTAGAGTCTTTTTTAGGTGCTCTTTTTTTAGATCAAGGTATTGAAAAGGTCAAAGAATTTTTAGAGAGATATATCTTCAAATTTATAGATTCTCGTCATGTATTTTTTACAGATTACAAATCTCGAATCAAAGAATATGGGGATGCTAATGAAATCGGAATTAAATATGAATTAGTAAGAGAGACTGGTCGTCAGCATGATAAAACATTTGTAATGAGAATATTTCTTAATGATAAAGGCTTTGGTACTGGTGAAGGGAAAAGTAAAAGAGAGGCTGAACAATTTGCTGCTAAGGAGGCGGTTGATAAATTAGAGATAGATAAGGATATATTTTCAGTTAAGAGATAGTAAGAAGAAGTTGTAAGATTAAAAAATGTTTTTATGATAGGTGGTCAATTAATATTATTTGTTAATGGGAATTATTTAAATGGGTTTATAAGATAAATTAAAACATGTTTTATAAGAGATAATTAAGTTAATAAGTTATTAATCATATCAATAACACATTGGTAGCCAGATAAAGTATCTAACTTTTTTTATTCTTTTTAGATCTGTAGTCATCAATAGCTGCTTGTAGTGCATCAGCTGCTAAATTAGAACAATGCATTTTAACTGGCGGTAATCCATCAAGAGCATCTGCTACTTGATTCCTACTAATATCATAAGCTTCATCAACTGTTTTTCCAATAGATAGTTCTGTAATCATACTACTTGTTGCAATAGCTGCTCCACAACCAAATGTTTTAAATTTTATATCTCGTATAACATCCTTATCGTCGACATCGATATATATGGTCATCATATCTCCGCAAGTAGGATTTCCGACCTCACCCACACCAGATGGATTTTCTATTTCTCCAACATTTCTTGGGTTTTGAAAATGATCCATTACTTTCTCTGTATACAATTTGCATTCCCCTTAAAGATTTATAATAAATATTTAATATATAATTAATTCTCTTTTTAATTAATATAAATATTTTTTCCATTAGCTTTATTTTGTATGTTTTCCAATATTTTTTTTTGACATAATTTTGCATAAAAATTTATACAGATTTAACTTTTCTTTTATTCTTTATTTGAATCAATAATAGTAAAATTACTTTTTAATTTAGATAATTCTTTTTTTGTAAGCGGCCTTTTTTTCACTTCAAGACCAGATATGTTACTTTGACCGAAAGGATCTTCAATAATAAGGTCAGCTTTTAGATCACCTTTTAATAGCTTATCCAATTTTTTAAGAGTGTTTTTAGCATTTGTTTGAGCTTCGTCATCTTGAAACAGTATTAGAGCTTGTTTCACTCCGTCTTTGAATCTATTTAAAACTCCTTCAATATTGGATATGTAACCTTCTGATTTTGATCCAGGTTCTACTTTAATGCCAAGTTCTGGTATTGATACTGTGGCTGATTGTGATCTAACTACTCTATTTGACAATTTATCTTTAGATATTTCTATTTCGTATCTAATAGGATCTTTATGATCTAATGCTATTATATCAACATGTTTGTATCCACATACCTTACACAAGATTGATGTTTCCATTACTTCACCAAAATAAGGTATTTTTTCGGTTTTAATCTGAGATTCCGCAGTTTTTATTTCATTACAAACTGGACAATCTATTAACATTTCTTTTGTTTCTTTCAATTGGACACCATAAATAGGTTTTTTACTAATAAGAATTTCAAATCAATAGCTAAATTTTTATAAGTAATAATTGTACAACTATTTTGAAATTAAATTAAATCATGGGTAGGTATTTAAAATAATGAGAATTTAATTGTATATTATTTATATAAGTTATAAATGATATTATATAATAAAAATGAATGTGATATTATATATTAATAGATAACATTATAATAAATAATAATATATATTTTATAAAATCATTGAATAAAAAATTATTAAAATGTTTTATTTTATGTTAATTAATAAACTATCAGAACAATATTTAATATAGTTATTTATTAAATATTAATTTTAAATATTAATTAATCTTACTATTAATTAATTCTAATTATTTATTATATAATGTTAAACTTGCACATTAATTAATGTATTAAGGTTATTCAATGATTAGTTTATTAAATACAAGAGATGTGATTTTTTGCATACTGTAAACTCAGTTAAAGAACTTCAAGAACTTAATCCATATATTATAATTGGATGTGGTGGAGGAGGAGAAAAATTTTCTAATTTTGAAGGAATAGAATCAGTTGGCTTTGTAGACAATGATAAACAAAAACAGAAAGGTTCTTTTTGTGGAGCCAATGTTTCGCCAGATCTATTGTCCTTACTTAAAAATACAGATGCTAAAAGTGTAGCTATCATGCTACCAATAGGTGCAGAAGGAACAGCATTAATGTATGCAGTTCAAGCTATTTCAGCTGGGAAAAATATAGTGTCTTCATTTAGATCGCTTTCATTAATAGATAATCCATCTTTGTTAAAGTTAGCAAATGATAAAAATGTTGTTTTAAAAGAAATTACTCCTCGTTTAGATATTATTGAAAAAATTTTTGGGATTCGTCCTGAAAGATGTTGTGAGATTTTACCTAAAATATCTTATAAACCAAGTGCGTCAGTTGTTTTTGTTGGAGGAACTTCTCAAGAATGTGGAAAAAGAACAACTACAAGACTGTTAGGGAAGGAAGCAATGAAGAGAGGAATTAATGCTGGAATCATATCAACTGATGAAATGGGATTAGAAGAACCGACAGACATTAATTTTAGGGCAGGAAGTCTTTCAGCAATGGATATCAGTTCTGCAATCTTACAATCAATGAAAACTCTTGAAGAAAAAAAATCTCCCGAAATAATTTTTGTTGAAGGTCAAGCAAGTTTGACCGAAACTGGAAACCCTCATCCCAGAGGATTATCAGCATCCATATTAATCGGTGCTGCACCAGATGTGGCAATAGTTTGTCATAGACCACACCATCCTTATAGATATCCGCGAGGAATTGATTATGAAATTAAAGCTATTGAGTCAGTTGAACCTACAACCAAAGTAGTTGGGTTATCAATAAACTCACTTAATTTAAATGATGATGAAAGTATTGATGATTTTTCAGAATATGGTTTACCTGTGGTGGATATGAAAAATGGGGGAGCAAAAAAGCTTTTAAACATGATTTTAGATTATTTGAATAATAAAAATAAGTGATAAGTTAAAAATAAGTTATAATAATAAATTGGTGATTAAATGGGATTTATTGATCAATTCAAAAGAAGTCTTGGCATGGAAGAAGAAAAAAGAAAACCTATAGAACCTTTTGTAGAGGAAATATTAAGTAGTAGTGGAGATCTATCCATCACTCCAGAACAACCTTTTTATGAGATTATACTAATTAAACCACGATCAGAAGATGATATGGATTATGTTCGTGACCAAATAGTTGAGGGAAATCCAGTTATTGTAGATATCGCCTACCTTGAAAAAGAAGGACAAGAAGCATTTGAAATGATTGGATCTAAATTGAATGTCTTAAGAAAAGAGCATAAGGCTGAAGCTATTTTGTTATGCAAAACAAAGGACAAACATATGATTTTGATAGGTCCGAATAAAATCAAAATTATTAAAAAAGGGTAATTTCTTTAAAAGAGGGTAAATCTAAAGATTAACTCATTAGTAACTTCAAAATTAAAGAAGTTTAAAATTAAAGAAATTGTGACTAATTATTATCCAATGACTTTTAAATTTTTAGATAATATTTTAGGAATAATAAATGAATCTTTTTGTTTTAAATCTGACTTTACTCCTTGACAATCAGAAAGACCATCAAAAATATTACCCGTTATCATTGCTTTCTTAACTGGTTTAGTAATTTCTCCTTTTTCAATTAAAAAAGAGTTATTAGATTCGACAGAGAAGTCTCCAGAAATAGGATTAGCAGTATGGGCACCAAGAACATCGGTTACTAAAAGCCCTTTATTAATTTCTGAAATATCTATGTTATCTTTAAAGTCAAAAATAACATTGGACTGAGAATTCATTGGTGTAGAAGAATATTCTCTAAATCCATTACCTGTACTTTTAACACCACACTTGTTTGCAGAATCTATATCAAATATAAAGTTTTTTAATATTCCATCTTTAATCAAAGTTGTTCTTTGTGAACTTGTTCCTTCTCCGTCACTAACAGATGAATTAAAACCACCAGGATATGTTCCATCATCATATACACTTAAATCTTCACTTACAATCTTATAACCTCTTCTACCTTTTAGCACAGATCTTGATCTACGAACATTATCACCGTTGAACCCAGATATGAATGGATTTAAAAGTCCTGATGCTGCAGAATAATCTAATATAACATCAATATCATCAACATCAATTTTTACTCCACCAATAGAATTTTTAGCTATTTTACAAACATCTTTACCTAATTTTTCACCATCTAAATCAAACATACACGAAGAAATAGAATCATAAGCCGTTGATTTTTCATTATTTTTATAAGCATTCACTGCAAGATCTCCAGCAAAACCAGAAACAAAATTTTCAACAGACAGATCATTAGAATTTAGAATAAGATTGTGATTAAAACTTGCAATAAAACTTGTTGAAGTAGATTCACACTTTTCATCTTCAACTGCATTCAAAACCGTGTTTATGAAATCTGCGGCTTTATCCAAATCAAAATCTTGCTGGAATCTGTGATCGAATATACAGTCGACTTTTTTATATTTCTGATTTTCTGCAAATGATAAATCTTTATCCATTTCATTAGATTTACAATTTGTAAATGCCTTTTCAGCTGTTTCAGGTATTTTTTCAGGATCAGTAGTAAATGCAAAACCTATTTTACTGTTTTTAATAACTCTAAATCCAATTCCTATTGTATTCTCTTGTTTAGCAAAATTTAAAACAGATTTTTCACTGTTTAATTCTATACTTTCCTCTTCCTCTATGTATACTTCAAAATTATTCCCATATTTTTTTAAATGTTTAACTGATTTTTCTGCTAATTCTTCTAACATATTATCTTCCAGAACATTATATTATCTTAAATATTATATATAATTTAACAAACCCATATCTATTAAATATCTACACTATACTTATGAAGTATCTAACCATTCTATGAATTACCTAAACCCTTTCATGAAATATCTAAATGCTATATCTGTGGGCTATATTACATGTTCCTTCCTTACTTACCATACATGCTCCAATGGGATGGGATGGATTGCATTCTTTCCTGAAAAGTTTACAGTCCTTTGGTTTTGCGATTCCTCTGAGGATAGGTCCACAAATACAACCTGTTGGTGCATCTTTAACATCTTTAACGTGTATATTAAATTTTTTTCTTGCATTAAACTGATCAAACTCATCTTTAATTTCAAGTATTGAGTTAGGAATTTTTGGGAAACCTCTCCACTCCCTACTTTCTACTTTAAATACTTTTTCAATAGTTGATTGTGCTATTAAATTTCCTTTATCTTTAACTGCTCGTTTATATTCATTATCTATTTTAGTTTCACCATTTTTTAGCTGTCTTAAGATCATATAAACTCCTATTAATATGTCTAAAGGGTTAAAACCTGCCATAACCTGAGGAATATTATATTTTTTTGAAAATACCTCAAAAGGACTTAAACCTATAATTGTTCCAACATGTCCAGGCTCAATTAAAGCATTTAAATTAGTTTGACCTGACTTAATGAGAAACTCTAAGGCAGGTGGTATCATTCTATGTGAAGATAAAACAGAAAAATTTTCTGGTGGAGTTGATAAAATCTCTGAGGCTGTTGTTGGTGCAGTGGTTTCAAATCCTGCAGCTATAAAAACCACTTCATTATTAATTTCACGAGCAATTTCAACAGCATTAGCTATTCCATACACGATTCTTATATCAGCACCTTCTGATTTAGCATCAGCAAGAGAACCGTTTGATCCTGGAACTTTAAGCATATCTCCAAATGTTGTTATTGTAACACCATGGTCTACAAGTTCCAACGCTTCATCAATTTCTTTTGAAGGTACACAACATACAGGACATCCAGGTCCAGCTATAACTTCAACTTCTTTTGGAAGCAAGGTTCTCAATCCACTTTCCATGATTGTATGTTCATGAGAACCACATACATGCATAATTTTAACTGGAGTGGAAATTTGTTCTATTCTGTCAATTAATTCTTTAGAAAGGTTTTTCATAGTAACACTTAATAATGATATTTAATTAATCAATACTATTGTATGATCTGTTAATCTTCTATTCTTTAAATAGAATGTTCATATAATAATTATGCTATAATGTTTTAATAGTAGGTTTTAGTATCATGTTATTTATCGTATAAGACAAAATTTTTTACATTTATAGCTAAATGAAATTTTTTACAATTTCAATAATTTTTTTACTTAAAAATTTTTTATTTTTAATAAATTTATTAATCAATCTTTATTTTTTATATTATAACAATTATAAATGATATTTTTAAAAAATAAGAGTCATAATTTTACAAAATTTAATTTAAAGAAATATATTAATAATTTAATTTATAATAAATAATATCATGAACTATATTTTGTTGTTTTTATAATTCTAATCCATAATAGTTTATAATTTTTATAACTATTATTTATAATTATTAATTTATAATCATTATATGGTTTTAATTTGTATAGGGTTTCCTAAAACTTTTATCAATATTGTCGCAGTGTTTTTTAACATAATATTCATGTATTTCTGCTGATTAATAATGTTGTTATTATCGTTTATAGTATGTAAGCTTATAATAGTCCATTAATACTTAAATTAAAACCATAGGGTTGTGTGTGAATAATCGACATCTTTATATGCTACCACTACATTAGGATTAACATGTGGGTTTCATTATTATTTTATGGTAAATAATTTATTATCACAACCTTTATATACTACCACCACATTAGGACTAATATGAAAGTTTCAATTATTAATATATTTTTATTCAAATATTTTAATTAGAAACTTTCTTATATTAGATAGAATTAATGAATGAGGAGATATTTTATGAAGTTTGGAAAAGAGCAGGAGATGTATCTTTAATGTTGAAAAAATGTTTTGCAATAGCTATTATCTTATTAATGGCTATAAGTTGTATTGGTGGTGTTTCAGCTGCCACTGCCCATATTAAAGTTAATAATAAAGGTGGTTGGGAATTGTATGATACTAATGCTTATAATATAACTGGTTTTAAAAAGGATCGGCCTAACGGTTCTGCTGTTTTTGATGTGAATTTCTATAATAAGACCATGTATTTCAATAATTATTATGTGTATCCTTCTTATTCGTACACTGGTAAGCTTCTTAGAAATTGTCCTGTAATGGATGCGATTTACGGTGTTCGTGTATTTTGGATTTCTGGTAACACTATTCATGGTTGGTGGGGTTAAGCATGTTTAAAAAAATAGGTTTACTTATCTTATTCTTAATAGCTTTTAGTTCAATTAGCTATACTGTAGCTAATAATAATGATAACTATACGGTGAGTAGCGGCCAATATACTGGAGTCAGCTATGTTGATGTTAAATGGAATGAATATTGGCCTAAACACATAGTGTGTGTTAGCCATAATCAAAAAGAAGTGTATGATAGTGGTAAAACAACAAACTACATACACGACGCATTTTATTTACAGGAAGGTCAAACTTACTTACGAATATGGGTAGCTCAATGGCGGATTGTAGAACCATTCCTCCCAATGCCTTGGTTTTTCAGCGAAAGTTTCCATGTTCATGGAATAGACCTCACTAAAAACCACACCATAGAGGTGAAAGATAATGCATGGCCTGGACTTGGTGAAATACCAGTATTATTCGATGGACAAAAAATAGGGGTGATATTATGATTAAGAAATGTTTTGGTTTAGCAATCATATTCTTGATAGCTATTAGCAGTATAGGATGTGTAGCAGCAGATACTTGCACGATAACTGTGGATGCTCGTACACAAAAGAATGATGGTTGGGGTACTGTCTGGTTTATAAATAGTAAAGATGAGATTTATAGTAGAATTGTTATGGGTCCTGGAGAAACTAAGACTTGGGATATTAGCACTCAGTTTCATAATGATTTGGATAATATCCAATTTCATAGTAATGGTGGTCGTGAATTGTATGATACTAACGTTTATAATATATCTGGTTTTAAAAAGGATCAGCCTAATGGTTCTGCTGTTTTTCATGTGAATTTTTATAATGAGACTATGTATTTCAATAATTATTATGTGTATCCTTCTTATTCGTGGACTGGTGATCTTATTAAAAATTGTCCTGTAATGGATGCTAGTTATGGGGTTCGGTTTTTCCCTATGTCTGGTAGAACTATTCATGGTTGGTGGTGATAATGATGTTTAAAAAATATGGTTTAGTTATTATATTCTTAATAACTATTAGCAGTATAGGGGCAGTTAACCTAAGCAGCTCCACGCAAACGAATGACAGTGTGAATGATCATACTTGTGCTTGCGTCGTCGATTTCGAGTGGCTTGGACCGTTCAGTAAAAGTGTTTATATTGACAGTCATAATCATTATCGAGTGTACGAAGCGAGTGGATGCGATCTCGTAGGTGGTTTTGAGTTACAAGAAGGGCAAAGCTTCTTATTCATACACACAAAAGAATGGATAATCATCAATCCTTTCATCCCATTCGTTATGGTCCCTGACATTTACCAGTACCATATTCATGGGGTTAATTTACACTATGATCATAAGATCGTGGTTAAATCCTACTTTATGGGTGGATCTGAGTTATTCCTAGATGATAGGAAGATACCTGCAGGCGTGGAAGTGTATTTGTAATGTTTAAAAAATGTTTTAGTTTAATATTAATAGGATTAATATTATTTTGTAGTATAAATAATGTTGCGGCTGCAACCACCCATATTAAACTTAATAATAAAGGCGGTTGGGAATTCCACGAACTATACACTATAAAGTATGTCAATGGAACAACTATAAACTCCCCACTGATTGTTAGTCTTGGTGGCGAGGACGTGCATTTGGATATAAATGACAGTGAAAAAGTTAAAAGCCTCACAGTTAAAGGAATATGCTGCTGCTGGGTCAACGAGAAATTTGCAGAGATAACATTAAATGTCGAAGGCCCTCGTTTATCAGAGTTCCATGATGGAATAGAGTTCATTTGTGGGCATTGTGATTCAATGAAAACCTATTTACAATGTTATGGGTTTCTGGTTGTGAATAATCATATGGATTTAATGACTTACTACGCATGGATCACGGATGAACCAACGATTGTGAAAGATCCGTGGTGGTGATAATAATGTTTAAAAAATATGGTTTAGTTATCATATTTTTAATAGCTATTAGTAGTGTTTCAGCCAATAATTTGTATTTAAATGTGCACTCGATTAATGACGATAACACTGGGCTTGGTGTTATCCGATTATACAATACAACTGATGATAATTACGCATCTGTAGATATAAAACCTGGTGAAACTTTAACTTTTAATTTAGCTTTATCAGATCATAACAATATTGAAGAGATGGTATTTCATACATATGACAAGGTAAACCGTTGTAATGCGAATATGAAGCATTTTCATGATTGGAAGAATCATAATAGGAAAGGTGGTAGTCCTGATGAAAACATTACTCTTGATGTGTGGTTTTACACAACTCCTGGATATTATGATAATATAATGGTTCATGGAGGTGCTTGGTTTTGTAATGATCAAACAGATCATGAATTTCCTTCCCACCTCACATTCGCTCAATATAAATCATCCATCCTAAAATTTGAATGCCACACAGGATATTTAGGTGATGCATACACATTCGAAAAAGTATCGATCTGGGGCTGGTATCACCACTTTAAAACTTGGGAGTAGATTAATTATGTTTAAAAAG
Organism: Candidatus Methanovirga procula; assembly: GCA_031280375.1. Taxonomy (GTDB): domain Archaea; phylum Methanobacteriota; class Methanobacteria; order Methanobacteriales; family Methanobacteriaceae; genus Methanovirga; species Methanovirga procula. The sequence goes on from JAITGU010000018.1 coordinate 12,756, forward strand.
AGTTTAAGCTTGGCTATTATATTTTTAATAGCTATTAGTAGTATAAGCAGTATTAGTGCACAAACTAATGGGCATGAATGTGCCTGTATTGTGGATTTTTATTGGCATGGAGACCTATCTAAAGAAGTTTACATTCTCAGCCACAACAATTATAAAGTTTACCAAGACCATAATATCGGGAGTATAGTCGGTGGATTCGAATTACAGAATGGTCAAACCTATCTCCAGATACACCTAAAAGAATGGTATATAGCTAATATATTCATACCTTTCATCGTGTACCCTGAATATCGCACATACCATATACATGGGATTGATTTAAGTCAGGATCATAGAATAGAAATTTGGTCCGGGCAATTCAGAGAATTCGAACTTTATTTTGATGGAGTGCGTATACCTGAAGGTAAAGAGGTGTATTTATAGTTTAATTTAGAGTATCAAATTGGGGTTATATATGTTTAAATATGGTTATATTTTGATAATATTCTTATTGTTAAATTCTTTAAATTATTCACATGCAAGTATTTACATGGAGAAACCTCCAGTGGATTCTGTGGTTGGTGTTGATCAGGGTCTTGCTGTTGGTAGTGGACTTAAATCGCATGATAATTTTGGTCCTGCTTATCTGGGGCCTGTTCAATATTATTTGGATGGGTCTTTGATGGGTGTGATGGATACTAGTACTGATCATTTTGCTCGTTTCTGGTTTCAGATACCTGTTTTTTATACTCCGGGTACGCATACTATGAGTTTTTTCTTTGATTGGGAGGATGAGGATGGTGATCGTTTGGATAGTGAGTGTTCTTGTATTTTCAATATTATTGCTAATGATTCTAATGGGAGTGTTCCTATTCCTGACCCACCTGTTAACAATAGTACTAACGGGAGTGTTCCTGTGCCTCCTGTTAATAACAGCACTAATGGGAGTGATCCCGTTGATAATAGTACTAATGGGAGTTCCCCTGTTGATAATAGTACTAATGGGTCTGATGGGAGTGTTGTTAATCCATTGGAGCCTGTGAATCCTAATAATACAAATAATATATTAATTGATGAATTGAAAAAGGTTGAATTAGATAATTTAGCCAGCACAGGTTACCCATTAGCGTTTGCTTCTGGCTTATTATTGTTCATTGTTTTCTTAATTGTTAAAAGGAGGAAGTATTAATGTTACATAAGTGTTTAGGTATAAGTATATTATTCCTTTTACTTTTCAGTAGTATAGGAGGCACCAGTGCTTATCTTGTTAAATTCACTGTTTATGGCATACCAACTGATCCAACCGACCCAGATGGAATCGAGCACACTAAAGGCTGGGTTTGGTTCCATAATCATAATGATGATATATATAGTAGAATAGAGATTAATCCAGGCGAATCAAAGACTTGGATAATTAGTAATTTCGATCATCGAGATCTAAAAGAAGTAGAGTTCCATATTGAAAACAGGTCTGATTATTGCAATGCACATGTCTATAACTTAGACCAATTTAAAAAAGAGAATAATTATACGGCCAGTGTTGTTTTCATGGTAGTTTTCCCGAAAAATAAGTTGAATTATTGTAGATTCAAGGTACAAGGCGGGTATTGGACTTATAATAACTTTGGAGTTGCTCATCAACCTGAAAGGAAAACGATAAGGCATGCTTCTTGGGAAACACACAAAGGAGTAACAGACTGGTTCGAATAATACCCCATCCTTTTTTTATTTTGGCAGGGCGTACATTAAAACGTTTGCCCTGCTTAAATAAAAGATATAAATGAGGTATATTAGTATGTTGAGAGATAAAAGAGTTTTCGGACGGCGAATCCGATTTAGTTTACGTAAAGACGCGAATGCGTGTAGTTTGAGCTGTGGGGATTGATATATTGTCTAATCTCCGTGTGTTCATTGGATTATTTGTAATCTTTTTGGTTACATCTTTAAATTTTGTGCCAGCACTGAACAATAATAGTAGTGCTGGTTTGAATGATACGAATACGAATAGCACGGTTGTTACACCGTTAAACACGAATAATAGTACTGGGGTTAATAATACAACAGCTATTAATAAACAATATATTGTTTTTGGTGTTGATTATAAAGATTTTAATTATTTGGATTATGTTACACCGATTAATACTATGGGTCGTTATAATAAGCGTAGTGTTTGGCATGATGAGTTAACTCTTCATTTACATGAATATTATAACGCTACATATGCTTATATTAATTGGACGGATGAAGTTGTTCGTCTCGCGGATGAATCATACGAGAATGGGACTAATACTTATGATAGTGGGTCTGGTGGGCGTTTCCATCATGTTCCGATCCCGGTTATGAAAAAGGTTTATATCTCTAATTTTGTTTCTTTTAATAATATCTTTGAGAAATATTGAATTGTAAAGGTCAATAAGATATTGGATTTTTTTATCATCATCTAAGCCCAATAAATAGGGCATTCCTCCATATTCAATATAGTCTATTAAAACTTTATATTCATTAGGTTTTGTTTTCTTTCGAGTTTTATAATTTAAAATTTCTCTAAAAGAAAGTGGATAAACTTTTATTTCTACATAACACCCAGATATGTAAGTTGCTAACTCTCCAGAAAGAAGTTTAGCATTAGAACCAGTAATATAAATATCATGTTTTTTTTTCAGATAAATAAGCATTAATAAGTTTTTCCCAATTTTCAACCTCTTGGATTTCATCAAAAAATAAATAATTTTTTTCTTCATGGTTTTTAATTAGCTTTTGTATGATATCATCTAATTCCTGGATGTTTTTTACATTAAGGTACTTTCTCGATTCAAAGTTAATTAAAATAATGTTTTCTGATTTAACTCCTTTTCTAAAATATGGGCAATTTGTCTTAGTAATGTAGATTTTCCTGATCTTCTAGTTCCACTTATAATTTTAATTAAATCTTTATCTATAAATCCTTCAATTTGATTTAAATAGCTTTTTCTGATAATCATGATAACTTTTCCTCAATTTTTATTTTTTCACTATAATGAAAAAATTTCTCTCTTTTATAAGTAAGTATTTTTATAGTGAAAACATTTCTATTTTTTAAGAATTTTTTCAGTATAATGAGATAATTTTTAGTATTTTATATATATAAACTTTTTTATAGTGAGAGATTGTCAAAAAGTGTGGAGTTTTTCATAGTTTTCATCGCCAATTTCACGATTCGCTGGGATAGGACATATTTCACAATATAAAGGGTCTATGATTTCACGATTCTGATAATTTACACTTGAAATGTAGTTAACCATAATTCACGAATTAAAAACCGTTAAATTTATATATTAGAAACTGTATATTATTAATCATGACATTAATATCTTTAAAAACAATAAAAAGTAATGTGTCCTGTCCTGGCTAAATTAATGGATTTTACTGGTGGTCAACCTGATTTGGGTGAAGTGTTGAAAAATGCTTTAATCAGTGAGAGAAAGATTATTATTCCTGATAATAATGTTAATGTTGGAAGATAAGTATTTTGAGCATGATAACCCCATATTTGTTCTTATTGTGGGTCAATTGACTATGAAAAAGCTGGTTGGAGATCTGTTAAACCATGCTTTTAGATAATAGGTGAAAAAAGTTTGAAATTACTGAAAATCCTTTGGATTTTCATAATTACAAAAATTGCAAAGCAATTTTTGGTAATTGAATTATCAAAGGTATTATATGTAAATACATGCAATCGTAAAATTCTCAGCACATATTTTCAAAGAAAAGATACAAATGAATCATGATGAAAATATGAGTAAAACAGTATGAGTTAACTGAAAATACAGAAGGCAAAATTGTTAATAATGGGATAAAATGTAAAGTCTGTGATTTAATCCAGAAAAACAAGTGATATCACTTCGTAATACTGTATGGGCTTTGAAAATACTTTTTCTTAATATTTGATATATTCACATCAAACCATAAAAAAACTGGTTAAAAATTGATGAAATATAAAATAAAAAGAGTAGATAATCGTATTATCCGTGAAAACATTCTATGCAGTGGTTTTTTATGTCTGTGAATGAACAGTTTGAATACATTGACAGTGAAAAGATGTAATAGAGTGAGTCTTTTATGATAGTTTTATTAAAGGATCCTATAGCCACAGGTGATGCATAAAAGAACTAAAAAAAAATATAAAAAGCTTATATATCAAATGTAAACTGAAAATCAACTATTTTATAAAGTTTAACAAAGTTGATGGATTCAAAACTTTATGAAGGTTTAACCAATGATTTAAATGTTACCATTATCAAAGTTGCATTATTTCATATGATGAAAAATAAGTAAAAGATGTTCATTGAGTTTATTTAAAGCAAATATAAAGTTAGTAGAATTCACATTTATATCAACTGTTCATGTATTTAACTAAATATTAAATGAAATATTAAGGTCACATGATTATAAAAGCAATATCTGAGTTTGAGTTATTGTTTAGATGATTTTAATGATCTTTAACATTGTTTTTATAGGATTATAATTGTTGATTCTATTATATCCTAACTTTTGAAAGACTTACTCGTCATGCTAAACTTAAGAATCTCTAAATCAAGCAGAGCAAGGTTTATAATATAAATTAATCCTAAGGAGATTAAGAAGATATAAGACTGTTAATGGGATGTTATAGTTTTTGGCTTTGAATATGACTAAAAATCCAGTTGATAATAATAAAATGATAAAAATAAGAGAATATATCACAGATATACTAAAAACAAACCCATACATCTAAAACTCCACAAAAATTTACA
>JAITGU010000021.1 GCA_031280375.1 Candidatus Methanovirga procula
CATGATATTAATTAATATCCTTTCTCCTATTTATATATTAATGCTAATATAAAGCTTTTTTAGATTTATTTTCGTCGGCATTAACATGCCACCCACTGAATTTTTTACAGTGTCAAAATATATTAAATACAATCTTATTTTATAGTTTAATTTAATAAAATCTCAAAACCAGTCCTCTAAACTTCTTTGTTTTGTATCTAATTTTTTCATTTTTTTAATAGCTGTTGAAACACGATCTATTGAAAAGCCGTTTTCATTACACATAAACTCAATTAGTTCTTCTTCATTGATATTTTTCCATTTAATTTCATAGTTCTTGTTTACATGATGGTTAAGAAACAAATCTCTTAGTTGATAAAGATTTCTCCCTAAATCTTCTTCTGTATTTTTTAAATAACTTTCTAATGATTGTGATTTAATTACTTTAAGGCTGTTCTTAGGACCTATGCCCTTTATTCCTGGATTAAAATCTGTTCCAATCATTAAAGAAACATCTATAAGCTCTTCCCTACTTAATCCAAGATCATTTAAAACTTTTTTCAATTCTATGAATTCTAATTGTTTGTTATTTAATGTGAGGTTTCTAACAATTCTTGGTGCTCCAAATAGTAGACAATCATAATCTTGAGAAGCAACAGCCCAAGCATCTCCTTTTGTTACCATATAGGTTGCTTGTGCTTCTCCTTCACCGCAAGCTTGTACATTAGGAACACCCATGAAATCCAATAATCTTTTGGATGTTTCGATTATGTATGTAGACATTCTTGATGTTCGTATGGCATATCTACGAGCCGTGTCCGTGTCTCCTTCTTCTAATGCTTCTTTCCATTTTTTTTCAGACTTTTCTTTTATTTCTCTTCTTTTTGAGAGAGTGTCTTCTTTTAATTGTGATGGTTTACCATCAAAAACATATATTGGCTTTATTCCTTTTTCTACAAAGGATGATGTTCTATACATTAGTCCACTTAGATGAGAAGTTATATCTCCTTCTTTATTCATTAATAAGTTTCCATCCGCTTGCCTAATACTTGATAAGAATTGATAAATTATATTCGCAGCATCAATAGCTATTGTTTTTCCATTCAAATCTTTCAGGTTTATATTTTCAATTGTTAAAATATCTTTTATTTTTACTCCCACAGTAATCACTTAATCAATATTTATTCATCAAAGTTCTATTTAATCTTTTATTTCAAGTATCTAATAAATTTATTTTTTTATTTTATTACTCTATTTTTATTTTAATTTGTTCTATTTATTTTAATTTAATTTTGATATAGTTAATTAAAAAACATTTTTAAATTTGAAATAGTTTATTAATTATTCTTTTATTTAATGAAATAATTAAATTAAACTATGTATTTCAATTAATAAATTTATATTAAACTTCAAAATAAATTATTGAATTAAAAATAAAAAGGTTATAATTGAAAATAAAAAAACATTTATTACAGAGACCATCCAGGAACTGAAATAGTTCCTGTTGTTCCGAACAAAGTGAGGAACTTAGAAAAAGAAGTTTTCGTTAGTTTTGAATGAAATGGAAAACTTAGGAGACGAAGTATCCTTTATTTCTGAAAGAAATTTAATGAAATTTTCTAATTTCATGTTCTAAAAGGTTATTATAAAATTAAAAACATGCATTAATAGAAAACTAAAAAAAATTAAACAAAACCATTACTTTTATGAATATTTTAATAACGAACCCAAAAAAATGATTTATTCATCTTAATAAAAGATAAAATAAATCATTGTTTAAATTAATAGTACTTCATCAAAACCAACGAATTTTTTATCTCTTCTCCAACCTAATGCAACATTAGGTATTTCTTTTTTATCTTCATCAAGTATGTACCCATCTAATGCAGAATTTAATCCAATTAACATTAAAACATCCTTTGCACGTGAGAATGCAACAAAGTAAAGTCGTGTTAAATCATCAAACTCACGATTTTTTTTTGATCTATCTCCTTTTCCAAGAGGACTATAAACTCTGATTTCATCTTCAAGTAAGGTGGATTTTTCTCCATCATCTTTAGGAAATCTTAAGAAAGATGTTTTAACTTTATTTTTTTTAAACCTTGAACCAACATCCACAATCACAAAAGGAAACTCTAATCCCTTTGATTGGTGAATAGACATTATATTAATATGTTCCTCTGGTGAAGTCTCAAACAAGCTTTCATCTATGAAAACTCCACCAGTGGCAATAGGAACAAATATATTCCAAATAGCTTCTTCAATTGATTCATGCTCTAAATTCTTCCTATTAAAATGTATCTTTGCAGAAAATTTGTTTACAAAATCAGTTTGATTAATTGTTTTTGTAATAGCACTGAGATAAATTAATTTTTTAGGATCATTTTGAAATTCAGGAAGCCATAATATTAATTTATAAGTTAAATCAATTAAACTCGCTGTTTTGGGCCATTGATTCGAAATTCCCTTTTCATCATAGGGAATTCTTTCCATCCAATGATTAACAAAATCTCTTAGTGAAATAGGAGTATTTAGTTGGGGAGATAAATCTATAAACTTATTAGCTTCTCTTCTCCATTTTTTCATATTCACATTAGCTATTTTAGGAAGCTTGTTTGATCTCTTCTGCTCATTTAATCTCTTCTGAATTTTACTCTCTGGATCTATACATTCTAAAATTAAGCCACATAAAATAGCTACACATTTATTTTCATGTAAATCCTGACCACGAGGATTAAAGACTTCAATAGGATCTTTTAATTTTTTTAAACTTTTTCTCAAATGATAGGGAAACAATGGATTGCCAAAGGAGTATTCCTTAGGAGAGTAAGTTAAAATAGCTATATCCTTATGAGAACCATTTTTTTCATCTAACTTAATTGTTACTTTATTACGATATTCAACATCATCTTTTCGTTTAAGAATTTTTTTGACCCTGCGTTCAACTTCCTTGTTTTTGATTAAATCCCTTATTAAAATAGATAAATCATGAGCCAATGTTTCCTCATCTGATCTAAACATGCCCAATATTGGAATAGTTTCATCCTTTATTTTAGCATCCTCAATTTTAGGTTTCTCATTAACCCTCGCATTTTGATATTCATCATCCAAATATAGAAAATGGTTACATAAGTCAATGATGTCTTCAGTAGATCGATAATTTGCTGAAAGATTAACTTCATCAATATCAATATTCAATTTTTCTTTTACTCTTTTCTTAAAGTTAGTGAATAAATCTACTGTAGCTCCTCTAAACCTATAAACAGATTGATCATCATCCCCAACAACAGTTATATTTCCCCCATTATCAATAGCTGATTTAGCTATTTTAAAATAAATCATTTCCTGCATTAAGTTAGTATCCTGATACTCATCAACTAAAACTAACTTTAAATTTTTTAAAAAATCATTTAATCTATTAGAATTTAATTTATCTAAAAACATTGATTCTAACATCGGAAAATCAAACATATTCCTTTCATTCAAATATTTCCCATAATCTGAAATTGCGTCTAATGCAATTATAGCTCCATTATCTTCAGCCTCTGTTTTAAGTAGTTCTATATCTGCCTGATCATAAAACAGCCTATTTTTCATATTTAATAAAATTTCACTCATTTTAGATGGGTTTGTCACTTTCTCTTGATTCACGAATTTTCCAAGATAGGCTTGTAAATCTTTATTTAAATATCTATTCTTGTTAAGAAGTCCTGTTTTAACCATTGTTGAAACTGCAACAAAATCTTCAATAATGATTGGTAATTCTACTCCAGGTTCTCTGTAAATTTTAAGTAATTCATCAGCTATACTATCAATCGTACCAGTGACTAACTGACTAAAGTCAATTTTTTCTAATTTGTTTAATATTTCATCATCAATATTAGTCTCTTCAAGAATAGCTTCCTTCAATAAAGTTCCCCATTCTAAAATACGAGAATATAATTCTTTTGCGGCTTTGTTAGTAAAAGTTGTAGCTACTATTTCGTCTGTTTGAACACCATCCACAAAAACAAACTTAAGAACTTTTAAAACCATGACTGTTGTTTTCCCTGAACCTGGACCAGCCACAATAAATAAAGATTTATCTATCTCAGAAGAAATAGCTTTGTTTTGATCAACATTATTTTCTATATCTCTTTTCAATACCTTAATTATAAATTTTTTAAATCGTTCATACTCAATCATTAATTATCCCATTTAATCTTTAGAAGAAACTTTTAAAAAACGGAAACTTCGTTTCCTAAGTTTCATCAAAAGTTTTATAAATTTAAAAAACTTCAATTTTTTACTATTTATAAAAATTATAACCAATTTACAACTACAATTCAACTAACTTATAATTTAAAATAAGTTTGTAACTAATAATTTAATTAGAGCATTTATTATGTTCTACTAAAAAAATTAAGTTTATTCAATATAACATTCAATTGTATGATTTGTGAACTTATTTTCATAAATAACCATAAATAAACTTTTTTATAATTTAATACAATTATAGTCATTATGGTTATGTTTATCAATTATTAATCTAATTATATCCTATAAAATATCTTTAAATTAAATTTAAACAATATAATCCAATTAATTTTTTAAACTTGATTTAAATTCTTAATTTTCATTTAATTACTTAATTATATTATTTTTTTATAAATAATCTTTATTAAAATTAATTTAATAAAAACTTATTATTAACAATTAAACATTATTTATATCATTTAAATAAACCACTTCATCACAAATTTCATTTATTAATGGCTTATCATGACTAACAACCAAAATCCCCATCTTTTTTTCCTTAGCTATTGATAAAAGTAATTGCCATATCTGTACTTGAGTAACAGCATCTAATCCTGTGGTTATTTCATCAGCCACTATAAATCTCGTTTTTGGATTTAATGCCCTAATAATTGAAAATCTTTGTAATTCTCCACCAGAAAGTTCATTAGGCCATCTATTCAACCAAGACTTTTTAATCCCAAATTTTTCCAAAATATTATTATCAACATTCCATGATTCCTCAAGACTTTGTTTCATTTTCCATTTTGGGTTCATTGTTTTTTCTGGATGTTGAAATATTAATTGAATTGGATTAAATTTGGAATCATTTGTATTTAATCCATCAACTTGAACATTTCCTTGAAAATTGTCTTCATAACCAGCCAATATTTTACAAAGTGTTGATTTACCACTTCCACTTTCTCCCACCAAACCTTTCACTTGATTATCTTTTAATGAAATACTAAGATCCTTTAAAATCAATTTATTAATTCCACTATATTTAAAACTAACCTTATCTGCTTTTAATTTTACCATAAATATTCCCTTATAAATTAAAATTAGCCATTAAATTTTATTATATTATTATTAAACTATTATATTAATGTTATATAATTTATAGTCCTTGACATAATTTTTTTAATTAATGGACCTTTTAAATAAATATAATATTATTTTATTTCAAGTTTTATTTAATTAAATAATATATTTATTAATATAATTAATTTTACAATTATTTAATAATGAAATAAACCATGTTTAAATGATATTTTTAATAACAGAAGATTATATAAAAAATTTATTAATTAAATTATTAATATCAAGGACTATATTTAATCCATTATTTATCATTTTAGATAAAGCATTATCCTAATCTATGACATCTTACTTTCATTCCATTACCAATTTCCATCAGCTCTGGATTAGAATATTTACATTCTTTAATGGATTGATTACATCTATCATAATAAATACATTGATCTTTTATTTCCATACTCACTGGTTGACTACCCTCAAATAGCTGAAATCCATTTTGTGGTAGAGATTTATATAATGCTCTCGTGTATGGATGAAGAAGTTTATCTCCATTTTTAGTGAAATTTTTAGTTTCATTTAGTTCTATAAGATAACCAGAATAGAAAATAGCTATTTTATCCGCCACACTCACAGCAACCCGAATATCATGAGTTATCAAAACCACACCTCTCCCTTCATTAGCCATTATCTTCAAATAATTTAATGTTTCATTAAGTGATTTCTCATCTAAGCCTGGTGTTGGTTCATCGGCGATGATTAACTTTGGATCACTCACTAAGGCTGTAGAAAACAACACTTTTCTCGCCATGCCCCCAGAAAGCTGAAAAGGATACAAATCAACTGTATCCTCCCCCAAATTATAATTCTCAAAAACCCTTATCATTTCTTCTCTTTTTTCTTCTTTTTCCTTTTCATCTTCAACATCCCCAATTATCTGATCACCAATTCTCATTAAAGGATCCAAAAAATCAACTGACTGAGGAATTAAAGCTATTTCACTCCCTCTCAACTCTTCTTTTAATTTTTGATCCAAAAGTTGTCCATTATATTTCATTTCTCCTTTAAGTACGGAATTTCCAGGCAATATTCCCAAAATAGCATGAGCCAACAAACTTTTTCCAGAACCACTTGAACCTAAAATAGCTACTACTTCCCCTTCACAAACATCCAAATCTAAATCTTCAACCACATTTAAAACTATTTTTCTTAAACCCTTGCTATATTGAGAAAATGAAATAAAAATATTAGAAACACTTAGTAATATTTCAGGAACTTTATTTATGGATTTATTATTAATTTCTCCATTATTATTAACTCCATCACTAATATCTCCTTCATCTTTAAACATAAAACCCTTCCCCCAAAATATAAAACTTGTATAAAAAAAAAAAAATTAAAATATCCTAATAATAAAAATAAAACATTTTTCATATTAAAAAAATCTTATCTAAAAACAATAATTTAAGATCATAAAAACATTTAAATTAAAAAAAAATAGAACAACTCATCTTTCACAAAATCTATATTAATAAACAAACCCCTTAAAATAACGAAAAAAAAAATCTTCTTAGATAAAAAAAAATGAGTTCCCTCTAAAAAAAAACTCCCTCCTCCATCACCAAAAAGAAAAAACCATCCACCTAAAAAAAAAAGGAAAATAACACCTTCATCCTAAAAAAACTCTGATGAATGAGAATAAAAATAAAAAATCTTTTCAAAATCAACCCTCACTTTTATTCAAACTCCCCATATCCCCCAAAATCAAAAAAACACCAGTCAAAAAATCATCCAACTGACCATATAAGACCAACAAACCCAAAACACGAGCAAAAACACCAAAAACACGAGAAACACGACTACCAGCACTCACAGCAGCACTACCACTTATCCTAACAGCATCCTCAGCACCCATACGCAAAGACGATAAACCAACAAAACTCCTCACACCATTACTAACAACAAAAACAGAATCCACAATCACACCACACAACAAAGCCATACTCACACTTGAAACAATATACAACATCGTGCAAACATACCAATACTCCTCACTAAACTCCTCAAACTCAGGATAAGCCATAGACACAACCTCATTAACACCCATAAAAACACCACATCCAGCCAACATAATAGAACACTGAACACCATAAATCGCTAGCTGACAAACACTAGCACTCCAACCCATTGCAACAACAGACGCTCCAATCATACCATACAAACCTATAGCAGGAGGAACATAAACACAAGCAACTGTTATAAGAATCATAGTTAATACTAATAATATTAAAGGGCCAACAACCCTCCGATCACTTGAATCCAAACAACAAAGAACCAAACCAATAGGTGCAAGACATCCCACCACCAACAAAGAACCCAACAAAGAACCATCA
>JAITGU010000024.1 GCA_031280375.1 Candidatus Methanovirga procula
CATGATATTAATTAATATCCTTTCTCCTATTTAAATATTATGCCAATATAACATTTTTTAGATTTATTTTTACATCGGCATCACCATGCCACCCACTGAATTTTTTACAATGTCATTAAATCAATGTATTATTTTTGTGTCATTAATTACACAAGAGATAAATCAAAGTATTTATATGAAAATAATCCAATACCTTAATAAAGAAATTAAATAATAAAAAAAAGTCTTAAATAGATGTCAAACAATTTTCAGAAGATTATTTATGTTCAAAAAACTTATTTCAAAAATATCTAATTGGTTCAAAAAGAGATTACCAAATTATGATTTTAATGAAGTTCATGTCTATGATGATGTTATGGATTCAATCTTAGATTATGCGATAAATTCAGACCCTAATGAATTCATGGCACTTTTTGATGGAGAAATTAAAAATAAAATATTGATAGTCACAGGACTAATATTTTTACCTGTGGAGTCATCGTATGAAGGAGCTATAATGAATACTGGTATGTTGCCTGTCACAACAATATATTGGGGTTCTGTTCACAGTCATCCTGGGGATAGTGCTGAGCCATCTGATACAGACTTAATAAGTTTTGCAAAAAGGGGAATATTCCACATGATAATATGTAAACCTTACGGAGTCAAAAATATTAAGGCTTACAATAAGTATGGAGAACATATAAGTTATAAGATTGTTAAAACTCCGATGGATGAATTATTAAATGATTGGGATTATTAAATAGCTAAATTAATTAAAAATGTAGTTATTTCTTTTAATATCTGCTTTTTTTAATAAAATATTCCTTAATAGCTATTTCTTTTTAACTAAGCCTTTTAATTCAATTAGATGATCTCTTAATTCAGCTGCTTTTTCAAAGTCTAATTCTACTGCAGCATCTTTCATATCAGATTCTAAGTCTTGAATTAATATATTCAACTCATCTCTTGGAAGTTTTACTAAATCTTTCTTCCTATATTTCTTTTTATCTACTTTACGTTCTTTTAAAGTTCTAACAACAGTTTGTGGAGTAATATTATGTTTATTATTATGTTCCATTTGAAGCTTTCTTCTTTGGAGTGTAATTGTTACAGACTCTTTAACTGAATCGTTCAAGTTTTCAAAATCATCAGGATTATCAACATACATTAAAACTTGACCATCAACATTTCTCGCTGCTCTTCCAATTGTTTGTATAAGTGAGGTTTTTGAGCGTAGAAACCCTTCTTTATCAGCATCTAAAATAGCTACAAGTGAAACTTCAGGTAAATCAAGACCTTCCCTAAGTAAGTTCACTCCAACTAAACAATCAAAATCTCCTCTTCTTAATTCATCAATAATATCTATTCTTTCAAGAGTGTCTATTTCTGAGTGTAAGTATTTAACTTTGACACCAATTTTACTATAGTAATCAGTTAAATCTTCAGCCATTCTCTTAGTTAATGTTGTGACAAGTATTCTTTGGTCTTTCTCAACTCTTTTTTTAACTTCGACAAGTAGGTCATCTACTTGATTTTGAACAGGTCTAAGTAATATTTCTGGGTCTAACAATCCAGTTGGTCTTATAATTTGTTCAACAATGTTCAAACTCCGTGAAAGTTCATAGTCTCCTGGTGTGGCTGAAACATAAATTACTTGATCCATAGTTTTCTCAAACTCATCAAACCTAAAAGGTCTATTTTCTTTAGCTGATGGTAATCTAAAGCCGTGTTCTACTAATGTTTCTTTTCTTGACCTATCACCATTATACATTCCTCTGATTTGAGGAACTGTAACATGTGATTCATCAATTATTGTTAAAAAGTCTTTTGGGAAATATTTCAGTAGTGTGTATGGCATTTCTCCCCATTTTCTACCAGACAGTTGCAGGGAATAATTTTCTATTCCTGGACAATAACCCATTTCTCTTAACATTTCAACATCATATTTGGTTCTTTGTTCAAGTCTTTGAGCTTCAACAAGTTTATTTTGACTGTTAAGTTCTCTTAATCTATGATCAAGTTCAAGATTAATATTTTTTAAGGCAGATGTGAGCTTATCATCATCAATAACAAAGTGTTTAGCTGGAAAAATCATTACTTTATCCATATTAGTTACTTTTTTGCCATTGACTCTATCTATCAATGATATTCTATCAATTTCATCTCCAAAAAGCTCTATTCGGATAGGATTGGAACCATGAACAGGGTTAATATCTATTACATCTCCATGAACTCTAAATTGACCCATATCAAATTCAATATCATTTCTTACATATTGCATATGAATTAAACGACTTAAAATCTCGCTTCTATCAATTCTATCTCCTATTGATAATAAAAGTTTAAATTTACTGTATTCTTCTGGTGATCCAATACCATAAATACATGAAACACTTGAAACCACAATTACATCTTTACGAGTTAGAAGAGATTGTGTGGCTGAGTGTCTCATCATATCTATCTCATCATTTATTGAGGCTTCTTTATCAATGAATGTATCTGTTCTTGGAACGTAAGCTTCAGGTTGATAGTAATCATAATAGCTAACAAAGTATTCTACTGCATTATCTGGGAAAAACTCTTTGAATTCTTCATAAAGTTGAGCTGCCAAGGTTTTATTGTGTGAAATAACTAATGTCGGTTTTTGAACTTTTTCAATGACACTTGCCATTGTAAATGTTTTTCCAGAACCAGTGATCCCTAATAGTGTTTGTTCATGTAACCCTTTTTTTATTCCATTTGAAAGTGATTCAATGGCTTTTGGTTGGTCTCCAAGAGCATTGTAAGTAGAATTTAGTTTGAATTTCCTTATTTCTATCACCATAGTTTGTTTTTATGATATAATTGTTTTTATGATTAGTACATACATTGTTATAAATATCTTGTTAGTAAGTAAAAATTAGATTAATAAAAATAAAATAATTAATAATATGATCTATTATTATAGGTCAATAGCTGATCTAAAACAGAGCATGATATGATTATTCAGAACAATAAAGTTTATTTACACATTTTTTTTATTAATTATTTATTATTTGGACTATACAAAAAAAAGGATGTTAATAAATCATCATATGAAAATTAAAAAAATAGAAACTTAATACTCTTAATATGTTTGTCATCATATAAATAATTTTTGATATGTTCAGGTTGTCAAGCTTTTGAAAAGATTAGTATTTAAATCCAAAATATCTTGTAGGTAATATAGGAATAGCTGAATGAGATGATCTTGCTTATTCTTTCATTTTTTTTTATGATCTTTCAATGGCTTTAATAATTTTTTACAAGTAGTGTTGACATTATTAAGAGAATATTGATTTATATAGTATTACAAAAACCTGGAGGAACTTCCAATCAGAAAATAGCTAACTATTTGTCAGTTTCTCCTAATATTGTAAGAGAAATTTTTTTTATAAAGTATTTTATATTTTTAATAATTTATTAAATATTTTATTTTTAATCATGAAATAATCATGACTGTTATTTTTAAAAAATGAGAATTATAATTCTATAAAATTTAATTTAAAGATAGATGTTAATAATCTAATTTTAAAAATGATGTTATGAACTATAATTCATTGATTATTATTTATTATAATTTTTTTGATTATAATGGTTATATTATTTAATAAATAATAATTATAATATGATAAATTTGAGTTTAATCAATACATAAATAATTAATTTATGTAAAGAAAATATGCTATAAATTATTAATAACAAACAATAATATAATGATTAGCTATTTATGTGATTTTATGAAGAGGTTTGCATATATTGGATCCAATTTTCATGGATTTCAAAGACAACCAAGTCAGAGGACTGTTGAAGGAGAAATAATAGATGCTTTAACAGATTTAGAATTAATAAATATATTAAATCATTGATTTCATAAATACTTAAATGTTTGATTAAAATTTTCTGACTATTCGGTATTTTAATAACATTTGGTGCATGCCATGGTTTTAAATCTTTTAGAATCATGCAATAATTTATATAAATACTTATTTATAA
>JAITGU010000028.1 GCA_031280375.1 Candidatus Methanovirga procula
GGGGGTGTGAATAATCGACACCTTTATATGCTATTATCACATTAGTTAATTATGTGAGTTTCATAATTTATAAATCTTATCAAAATATGCGATTTTTGATAGGTTAATAGAAACTCTCAAATATAAAAAAAATGAAAATATAAATATTTCAAACCATCTAACTAATTTAAGAAAATATTGATAATAATAAAATCATCTTTTTGTTGAAAGTATATATGATACTCTTTTTAAAAAGTTCAATGAATAAAATTATAGTCATTTTGTAAAATTTTATAAAATTGTAAAACTTTAATATTTGATATATATTATTTAAATTTAATTTAAAGATATTTTACAAGATATAATTAAATTAATAGTTGATAAACATAACAATAATGACTATAATAGAAAAATGAAACATTATTAATAGTGAATAATAATATAAAATTTAGAAAGTTAATTGGTTAAATGATGAAAATTTTATTGTTTGAATATTTTACAGCTTCCAATAATGAGGATTGTTCGATAATGTCTGAAGCTGAGGCTATGATAAAAAGTCTTTCAGATGATTTGAAAGATTTTGAAATATATTTACTCACATCTGAAAATTTTTTTCCATTATTCAAGGACTATCAATATCTTAATATAATATCTATTAAAGAAAATTTATTTGATTGGTTAAACAAGAATGTTTATAGGTTTAATAAAGTCATGTTCATTGGAACAGAAGAAGATATGATTTTATATGAATTAACTAAACTAATTGAAAGTAAAGGAGTTGAAATATTAGGTTCTGATTCTAAAGGAGTTTTAACTTGTTCTAATAAATATGAAACTTATATGGCTTTAAAAGATAAAATTACTCAACCTAAAACAATTAAAATGGATATTAATAGCGAGGATTATCAAATAATTATTAAAGATATTTTAAATAAATCTGATTCTAAAAAATTAATTGTTAAACCTGTTTATGGTGTTGATTGTCAGAATACAGTTTTAATATCTGATGAAAGTGAAATAGCTAATTTAAATAAAAATGAATTATTAATTCAAGAATTTATTGATGGGGAGATTGTAAGTGTTAGTTTAATATCTGATGGAATTGAATCCATTCCTATTAGTTTAAATAAACAATTAATAGCTATTGATGATAATAAATTTACTTATCTTGGAGGGGAAATTCCTTTTGATCATCCTTTAAAGGATGAAGCTTTTAAAATAGCTATAATGGCTGTTGAAGCTATTGTTGGACTTAAAGGATTTCTTGGTGTTGATTTAATAATAACTAATAATAAGATTTATTTTTTAGAGATTAATTCAAGATTTACAACTTCTTATGTTGGTTTAACTAAAATAACCAATGTAAGTATTGGTGAAATTATAATAAAACTATTAACTAATCAGATAACTTTAAATTCTATAAATATTAAACTTAATGGTAAGGTTAGATTCTTAAAAAATGGAAGAAACTTAGAAATAAACTGTGATTAAATTAGTTTAGGAACTAAAAGAGATTGTTGATTAGAGCCAAAGGCAAAATGATACTTGTGGCTAAAAGTTAACTATAATAAATCTTTAAATTAATAAAGAATTGTGGACGAAGACAATGATACCTGTGGCTAAAAGACTTGAAAAGGTGGATCTATCTGATGTTAGAAAGATGTTTGAGGCAAGTGGTAAAAATGATATTAATTTAGGTATTGGAGAACCTGACTTTGACATACCTGAAAATGTTAAAAATGCTATAATCAATGGGCTTGAAAAGGGTTTTACTCATTATACTTCTAATATGGGTTGTATAGAACTTAGAGAAGAAATATCTAAAAAACTTAAAAAAGATAATTCTGTAAGTGTAGATTCAAACTCGATTATGGTTACTACAGGTGCAAGTGAAGCATTGTTTGTAATATCTCAGAGTTTATTTAATAAGGGTGACGAAGTTTTAATTCCTGATCCTGGTTTTCTATCTTATAAAGCTTGTGTTGAGTTAGCTGAAGCAAAACCAGTTCCCTTCGAAGCTTCATTTGGAAATGATTACAAGGCAAAGTATGAGGATATTCAGGATAAAATAAGTTCAAAAACAAGGGGGATTATATTAAATTCTCCTACCAATCCAACAGGGGCTGTGATGGATAAAGAAGACATTAAAGCTATTTCTGATTTATCCATTGACGATGACTTTATTATTATCAGTGATGAAATCTACGAAAAAATAATTTATGATGCAAAACATTATTCTCCAGCTCAGTTTAGTGAAAACACTCTTTTGGTCAATGGATTTTCAAAGGCTTATGCTATGACGGGGTTTAGAATTGGATATATTGCTGGCCAAAGTGATATTATTGATGAAATATTAAAGGTTCATCAGTATAATACTGCTTGTGCAAGCTCTATTTCTCAATTAGGTGCTTATGAAGCATTAAAAAATTCAGATAAATATGTTGAAGATTTAGTTAAAGAGTTTAGGAGAAGAAAAGACCTTATTTTAAGTGGTTTGGATGATTTAGGTTTAGAATGTAGTGATGTTCAGGGAACATTTTATGTTTTCCCTAAAGTTGATGATGTCGTTGATTATGTAGAAAAAGCTTTAAAAACTGGTGTTGTTTTGGTTCCAGGTAAAGGTTTTGGAGAATCTTGTAAAGATAATCTAAGAATTTCTTATGCTAATTCTTATGAAAATCTTGAGGAAGCTATTAATCGTTTAAAAACTATCGGTTAATCATGGTGTTGATACTATGGTTGAGTATGGAGTAATAGCTATTAGGTTTTCAGTTCTATTCCTGTTCCACGAACAATGATTTGATTAGCATCACCAAAGTTTCCAACTGTATCATACTCAATTGTAAGATCTAAAAGACCATTACAATTATTTTCTTTTAAATCAATGCTTAAATTAATGATTGATTGTTCAGTTGCTTTTTTTAAATTATCAAGAAATTTTTGACTATTATTTGGTGATTTAGTCACGAACTTTTTAGTGTTGTGGATAATAATCTTGCTCTCAAATATTCCTTTATAGTTCATAATTTTATTTTTTCCTGTGTGAGTTGTGGTTAAAAATAGTATTCCTAAGTCATTAATATCTACATGTTCTATGTGAGGATCGTAAGTTAAATTCTTTTCATGATTTAAGTTTTTAGATGTGTAGTTAATAAGTTTACAAACTCTATTTTTTATATAAAAGAGAATTTTTTTGAAAAACCCAGTTAAATAAGCTATTAAGCCAAATATAAACACTACTAAAAAGTATTCTGCTAAAATTGGGAAGGCTGCTTGTAGTATAAAAGCTGCACTTCCTATTGTAACAAAGTTGAAACCTAACCCTGTGTTGACTAAAATAAATCCATAGACAACGGTTATTATAAATAGTATAAATGCACTAACTGCTCCTGTTGTTTTTCCATGAATTTTCTTTGCAAAATAAGTTTCAACATATCCTGCTAACAATGGTGAGAGAATCAAACCAAGATTATAACTAAAAATAGCTATATCATAATAGTAAAACAAAGCTAAGGACAGTACTCCAGATAAGGTTCCAATAGCTATGCAGAAACTAACTGTTAATATTTCCTTAATTTCCTTTTTGTTGGTGTTGTTTAAATTCATTTTATATCAATAATATTTAATATTAAAATATTTAATACTTAATATTTATTTAAATTTATATTATTTAAAACTAATGGCAGTTCCATAAGCAGTTACAAGTATGGTGTTTCCCATTGTTCCACCAAGGTTGTTATAAGATATTTTTATTCCTATTATGCCATTGGCATTTAATTCTTTTGCTTTATTAATCATGCTTTCAATAGCTAAGTTTCTTGCTTTCTGAATTTCTTTCTCATATTTTGATGTTCGCCCTCCAACAACATCACGAACTCCAGAAAATAGGTCTTTATACACATTTGAACCTAATAATGATTCTCCAGTTACTAAACCATAGTATTTAAATATTTCTTTATTATCCAATGTGTTGGTTGATGAAAGTAAAATATCATTCATTTATTTTTTCTCTCCCTTTATCCAATTAAAACACCATATTCAAATCATTATTATCTATTACAGTGTAGTTTTTATAAATTATTCATCACCAATCTATTTAAGTTATATTTGCCTTGTAGATTATATAAAATAGTTTTTATAAATTATTCATCACCAATTATATCTTCAACATACATTAAAGGATAATTTAGCTCTTTAATAAACTCCATTCTTATAATAGCTATTAAATCATTGATTTTAGAGTGAATTCTAACATTTAACATATCTCCAGATAATGAAACATAGTTAAATTCTGTGTTTGATTGTTTAATCTTATCTATGTTGATTGAAACATCAACCTTTTCAATGGCTGGTTGTAGTTGAAGTGAATTTGAAATAGCTATTTCTAAACTTTCAGCAGTTTTTTCATTAATTGGAGTTCCAATAAACTGATGAAACAAAGCAGCCATACTAATAGCTCCTTCAAAAATAGCTCGTTCTCTAAAACTTATATTAGAAAAATATTTTTTCTCAACATCCATACTATAACACCTGGTCAATGATATATTACCTATTGGAAGAACCTTTTAAAACATGAAATTATAAAAATTTCATTAAATTTCTTTCAGAAATAAACGAAAACTTCGTTTTCTAAGTTTCTCATTTCATTCGAAATAGTGGATACTCCGTCTCCTAAATTTCTCATTTTGTTCGAAATCGACGGGGACTAAAGTTCCCTAACTTATCTAAAGATAAGAAAGTTTAAGAAAATTAAAAATTTTCTAACTTAACAAGTTAAGGTTCATCAAAACTTATTTATCCATTTTTAAAGAATCACTTTACTATTTAGAAATTTAAATCTTAAGTTCATAGCATTGGTTTAATTTTAATATTAA
>JAITGU010000076.1 GCA_031280375.1 Candidatus Methanovirga procula
ATTAATTTTAGAGGATGTATTAGATAGGCTATAAGATGAGAATAAAATCGAAACATTTATAAGATAATAAAATTATAGTGTATCATAGAGAATTTCCTGAGGTTAATAGAAATTCTCTGTAGTTACTAATGGATCTTTATTAAAAAATCATATAGATGCTCTAAAAAATTATTCTAATTTATCATTACAAGTTACATTGAACAGTTCCACTCCTGAGTTTCATGATTGGTTTTGTGGTGTTTGTGGTCAGTTTGAAATCGTTAAGGATAATATTAAGTGTGGAGTTGATCAGGATTTAGATATAACTGTTTCAATGGTTATAACATCTTATAATATTGATCAAATGTATTTTGTTGCTAAATTAGCTAAAGATCTTGGTGCTTCAAGTTTTAAAACAGGGACAATATTATCTGTTGGTAGAGCTACAGATGATTTAATTTATATTGACGACCAGGATATTATCAGACGAACAAATAATATTGCAGATAAATTTGAAGAAGGATTTATATTTAAACAACCTGAACATGTACATGATAATGATGTTGATAGAGTTAATTGTGGTGTGGGTTGTTCTCAAATAACAGTTTCTCCTGCTGGAGATCTTAAATTCTGTGAAATACAAGTTGCTGGTGTTAATTTTGGCAATATTTTAAATGAGAATCCTGATGTTTTATTTAATAATCTTAGTTGTTCTGGTTACCATAATTTTCAAGAACCTGTTAAAGATTTATGTGGAGAGTGTGAATTTTTTAATGATTGTAGATATTGTGTTGTTAAAGGTTTACAGCATTATTTGGAAATTGGTAATAAATGTAATTGGGGAAGCCATCCAGAAACACAAAAATATATAAAAACAATAATGTAGGTTTATATATGTCAGTTTCTTTTTTTAATAAATATCTGAAAAAGCATAAAGTCACTGTTTTATTTATTATTTTAACAGCTATTTTTTCTTTTACTTTTGAGTTCATTAATCCTTTAATTTTTAGAATAATAATTGATAATATCTTCATTGGAAAAGAATTTTATCTTTTGAATTATATAATTCTTATAATTATTAGTTTTTTCATTGTTTCAAGTATTACTGGTTATTTTAATACTTATTTAACTAATAAATTAGAATATAATTTGTATAAAGAGATGTCTGTAGAGTTATTTGACAAAATTTTGAACTCTTCTGTAAAAAATCATGAATCTAATAATGTTGGAGATTTGATGGCAAGAATAATGGGTAATGTTCAATTAGCAAGTAAAATAGTTCCCCAAATATTGCTACATATGTTTATGAATTTACTACTGATCTTCATTCCTTTAGCCATAATGTTTTATTTTAATTTTTATTTGACAGTAGTAATAGTTTCTCCATGTATTTTATTTTTGTTTTTGAATGTTTATATGGGTAAAAAGATCGAAATTTATGAATCAAAAGTTTTGAAAATTAATGGAGTATTATCTTCTTTTTTAAAGGAGTTTTTATCTGTTTTTTTAATGTTGAAGGTTTTTAATTTAAAAGATTGGGTGAATAAAAAGTTTGAAGGTAAAAATAAAGAATATTATAATATGTCTTTAAAGAGTGGTAAGGTTATGGCATCGAACTACTCTTTGAATTTCATATTTTTTGCATTGGTTATAACTCTATTTATTATCTTCGGTGGCAGAATGGTTATTGATGATTCTGTTACTATTGGTACATTCACAGCATTTTTAACTTATATTAATATGTTTTTTTCACCAATGGCTCAAATATCTTTACTTTGGAGTGAGTATAAGTCATCACTTCCAGTTATTGATAGGATAAATGAAATAAAAGAAATTAAGATTGAAAATTTAGGTGATAAGAAGTTAAATATCACTAATGGTGAGATATTTTTTAATAATGTTGATTTTTCTCATGAAAACAATAAAATATTAGAAAATTTCACTGTTCAATTTAGTAGAGGTTTAAATTATATCGTTGGGGATAATGGAACAGGTAAATCCACGATAATGCAACTAATATGTGGACTATATAATGTGAATGAAGGTGAGATAACAATTGATAAGCAGAATATAGATTCTTTAGATCCTGAAAGTTTACTTAATAATATTGCCATAGTTTTTTCCTATCCTTATCTTTTTAAAGGTTCAATCTATGAAAACATACTTGTTGGTAATTTAGAAGCAAGTAAAGAAGAAATTGATGAGGTTTGTAGGTTGGTTGAGTTAGATGAGTTTATAAGTAGTAAAGAAGAAGGTTATGATTATGATGTTGGTGAGGCAGGACAGTTTTTATCAAGTGGTGAGGGACAAAAAGTTGCTTTAGCAAGAGCAATTATAAAAAATAGTCCAATTTTGTTATTGGATGAGGTTACTAAATCTATTGATGAGGAAACCAGGAATATATTATCAGTAAGGTGATTATGAAGATAAAAGAAGATAAAACAATAATAATAATCACACATAATTTATCAGAGATAGAACAATCCAGTGACATAATAAGAATTTAAATAGTCATTAACCATTTTATAGTATATTTTTTCTTCATTTGTTTTACGGTGCTTTGTAATTAAGTATTTTGAGTTTAATTACCAAATTTGATTTTTGTAATTATGAAAATTACCAAAAATTGCTTTGCAATTTTTGTAATTATGAAAATCTTTGATTTTCAGTAATCTTTGATTTTCAGTGATTAAAATATAATTCTGTTAATTTTTTTAGCTAGAATTCTTAACTTTCCTTTTAATTATTTAAAATATTTTTTTTTTTTTTTATAATGATCTTATTAAATTTAATTTAATTTAATAAAATGAGTTTACTATTTAGAAGAAACTTTTAGAAACACGAAATTAGAAAATTTCGTTAAATTTCTCACTTCGTTCGAAATAAACGGAAACTTCGTTTCCTAAGTTTCTCACTCTGTTCAAAACCAAAGATTCTCCTAAGTTCCTCATTTTGTTCAGAACAAAAAGAAACTTTATTTTCTAAATTTTACGCTCTGTTTAAAGCCAACGGAGACTTCGCCTCCTGAATTTCCCACGACCTTCGAAATGAACGGAAGTTGCGTTTTTTAAGTTTTTCATTTTTTGAAAAAATTTTTCTTTTTTTTAGAGGCTGTAAAAAAGTGTGGAGTTTTTTCAATTTTTCATGGCTTCTTTTATATATAAAACATGGATTTTCATGAAAAACTCCACAAAAATTTACACCCTCTTTTTTTAGAAACACTTATATGTTATTGTATATAAATTATTAATCATACTCAAAATAGTAAGTATATTAATGATAATGTCTATTACTGGATGCAAAACTATTTAGTAGTGATGTTACATTATATAATAAATATATTGGGAGAATTTTAATGTTAAGTGATAAAACAATATTGATTACTGGTGGAACTGGTTCTTTTGGTAAAAAATTTATTCAAAAATGTTTAGATGAATATAATCCAAAAAAAATAATTATATTCTCTTGTGATGAATATAAACAGTTTTTGATGCAAAAACAATTTGAAAAACAAAAAAAAAAATTAGATTTTTCATTGGAGATGTTAGAGACGAACAATGTTTGTATCGAGCATGTGATGGAGTGGATATAATAATTCATGCTGCTGCATTAAAACAAGTTCCTGCAGCAGAATATAATCCAATAGAAGCTGTTAAAACAAATATTGACGGTGCGAAAAACATAATTGATGTAGCTATTGATAGAGAAGTTGAAAAGGTTATTGCTCTCTCCACTGATAAAGCAGTAAATCCTATAAACCTTTATGGTGCTACAAAACTTGTCAGTGATAAGCTATTTATATCTGGAAATTCTTACACGAGTTTAAAATGCACTTCATTTTGTGTAGTTCGATATGGGAATGTATCTGGAAGTCGTGGCTCTGTTATTCCATATTTTAAAGAACTGTTAGGCAATGGTACAGACACATTACCAATTACAGATGCTCGTATGACAAGATTCTGGATAACTCTTGATGATGCTGTTGATTTAGTAATTAAAGCTATTAATCAATCTAAAGGTGGAGAAACTTATGTTCAAAAATCGCCATCATTTAAAATCACAGATTTAGTTAAGGCAATGAAGAAAGATTGCAAAATAGAAGATGTTGGGATCAGACCTGGTGAAAAACTTCATGAAGTCATGGTTACAGAAGAAGATTCAAGATACACCTATGAGTATGATGATTACTATATAATTTACCCAAACTTTAATTGGTGGGAAAAAATAAATATCTTAGATGGTGGAAGGAAGGTAAAAGAGGGATTTAGATATTCTTCAGATAATAATAAGACCTGGCTTGATGAGAAAACAATTAGGAGCCTTTTAAATAAAATTGATATTGTTTATTAAATGAGTGTTTTGTAAATATTGATATTTTCCACACACTAAATTTATTATACTATTTTCAAAAATGGTTTTGTTTTATTCTCCAGAAATGTTACACTTGATAATTGTGTCACAATGGTTGAAAATGTGAGGATCAGTTATTAAGGAACAAACAAGCTTAGAATTTATAAAAGAATGGAATGAAAGTATAATGCTGTACAAGAGTTAGAATGAAGAATAGAAAAGACAAATAATGCTTTAAAAATGGTGGATTCATATTTGTGGAAAATATTTTTCTTGAAATCCAGATGAAACTATTAAAAATGCCATACTAAATTGACTAATGAAGTAAAATCATTAGATTTAGAGTTATTTATATTGAATTGAAAAATATTAGTAATATAAATAATTTATGAACTAATAAATTATTGATTTGGTGATCTTATTAAATTTTTACCTTATGGAAAGCAGAGTATTGATGAGGAAGATATAAAGCAGGTTGTTAAAACTTTAAAATCAGATTTTATCACACAAGGACCAAAAATAAAAGAGTTTGAAGATAAAATAGCTAAATATACAAACGCAAAATACGCTGTCTCTTTTAATTCAGGAACTTCTGCTTTACACGGAGCTTATTATGCTTATGGGCTTGAAAATGATGATGAATTTATAGTTCCTCCTAACACATTTGTAGCATCGTCGAATGCTGGTTTGTATCTTAATGGAAAACCTAATTTTTCTGATGTGGAGTTAAGTACAGGAAACCTTGATGTTTCCAAGGTGGAATCAAGAATAAATGAAAAAACTAAGTTTATGGTTCCAGTACATTATAGTGGAAATCCAGTTGACTTAAAATCATTATATGAAATAGCTGAAGAAAATGATGTGAAGATAATTGAAGATGCCGCACATTCAGTTGGGGCTGAGTATGATAGCAAGAAAATTGGATCCTGTAAGTACTCTGAAATGACTATATTTAGTTTTCATCCAGTTAAACACATTACAACTGGAGAGGGTGGTGCTGTTTTAACCAATAATAAAGAATACTATGAAAAACTATTATCTTTTAGATCTCATGGAATCACTAAGGAGAACTTGAAGGGTGAAAGTTCTGGGGATTGGTACTATGAGATGTGTGAATTAGGTTTCAACTATCGGATTACAGATATAC
This sequence comes from Candidatus Methanovirga procula, assembly GCA_031280375.1. Lineage (GTDB taxonomy): Archaea > Methanobacteriota > Methanobacteria > Methanobacteriales > Methanobacteriaceae > Methanovirga > Methanovirga procula. The sequence goes on from JAITGU010000076.1 coordinate 5,477, forward strand.
AGACTACTCTTGGAATATCTCAACTTAGTAAACTGGATAGATTTGTTAAAAAAAGGAGAAAAATAGCTAAAATCTATGATGAAATCTTTGAGAATAATCCTTTCTTTGATACAATATTAGAAAATGAGAATGGAAAATCTTCTTATCATTTGTATCCTATTTTATTAAAAGATGAATTTAAGAATAAAAAAGGAGAAATATTTTCAAAACTAAGAGAGGAAGGGCTTGGTGTTCAAGTGCATTACATTCCTGTATATCTACAACCATACTATCAAGATTTAGGATATGAAAAAGGACTTTGTCCATGTAGTGAGGAATTTTACAAGAAAGAGATTAGTATTCCAATGTATCCTTCTTTAAGTAATGAAGATATTGAGTTTGTGGAAGAAAAGTTGTTTAAAGTTCTTTCTCAATACAAATAAGTTAATTAAGTAATAAAACATTAAATTATTGAACTATGTTTACATTAGTTAAAAATTATAGATTTTTGAAATTATTTTTTTCAGTTTTTTGAATTTAAATTTTTAAAATTGAATTTTAAGTATTAAAAATTTTATTATTAAAAAGTTATATTATTAAAAATTTAATTCAGTGAAATGCTTATTTAAAATAATATTATAGATTAATAAATTATATTCTATAGTAACTTTAAAAATGCTTTTAAAAATGAATGAAAATTATAATAAGCAAGAAAAATATAAATAATAAGTATGATTTAGTATTTACAAAGGGGGTTTTAATACATATAAATCTTGATGATCTTAAAAACATATATAAGAATATTCAATGAATTTAGTAAAAAATATATTTGTATAATTGAATACCACAGTCCTAATCCAGTGAAAATTAACCATAGAAACGAAGACGAAGCATTATTCAAACGAGACTTTTGTGGGGAATTGATGGATATGTTCCCTGATTTAGAATTGGTTGATTATGGCTTTATTTATAAAAGAGATCCTGTTGCAACAGATGAAGTTAACTGGTTTTTATTAAAGAATTAATAGCTAAAAACAATCAAAAATATTAAAGGTATATTGTTATTAAAATCACATAATACTTTAAAAATTACTTTTAAATAATCCACAATTAAATAATAAATTTTAAGGATAAAAATGAAGATAGGGGCTATTATTCAAGGTAGGACGACATCCACTCGTCTTCCTAAGAAAATTCTAAAAAATTTACCTTATGACAGTAATATAACTGTTTTAGAGCAAGTTATAAATAGATTAAAAAGATCTAAACTATTAGATGAGCTTATAATAGCTACAACCATCAATGACTCTGATGATGAGATTGTAGAAATAGCTAAAAGAATGGAGGTTCCTTATTATAGGGGAGATGAATTTGATGTTCTTGAAAGATACTACCAATCAGCAAAGAAGTTTAATATTGATGTTGTTGTAAGGATAACAAGCGATTGTCCCTGTGTTGATCATAGAATAGTTGATAAGAATATAAGATCATATATAAATAAAAATGTAGATTACAGTTCTAATTCACTTAATGGAAAATTAATTAGAGGATTTGATGTAGAGGTAATAAACTTTCAAGCACTTAAAAAGCTTTTGACCGCTACCGAAGATTTTGAGAGGGAACATGTAACTCCATACTTATATCTGTCCTACCCAAAACAATTTAATATAAATATTGTTGAAGAAAATGGTTTGAATATTCCAGGTGTAAGAGTAACTTTAGATACAGAGGAAGATTACACTCTTTTATGTACAATTTTTGATTATCTTTATTATGATAATCCTGATTTTAGTGCAAATGATGTTGTAAATTTATTTGAGAAGAAACCTTGGCTTAAGAATATTAATAAGAATATTAAACAGAAAAAATTAAAATAATTATCACAGTTTCAATAAAATTTTTTTTATAGTCATAGAAGTAATTTTTTAAGTAATGGAATTTTTAAATAAATATCATACTATTCTATTTTAGATTCTTATTTAATTGAATAAGATATTTTTTGATTAATTAATTTTGAATTATTTAGTGATAATTAAATTATTTTTAATTAATATTTTTAAACAGAGAATAAATTCTTCTAAGTTGAAAATAAATAGAAAATCATGAAAAATTCATTAATTAAACTGTTAATATCAAGGATTATAATAAAAATATTTTAAAATTATATTCAAAACTATGAAGAGGTGTTTATATTAAAGTTAGTTGGATTTCTGATACAATTACTTCACCTGCAAAAACCAGTATTGGTGTGTATTCAATAATCTTTTTAAGGGGTTTAAAAAGGTAAATGATAAATCATTGGAGGTTTCAAATCTTGAATTATATGATAACAATCCTTTAAAATATTTATATAATCAATATGTTAAAATGCACTTTAAGATACCAGACGCAGATGTTTATCATGCTTTAAGCACTTCTTATGCTCATACATTCCATAAAGATAAAACAGTTGTCACGATTCATGATGTTAGATTAAAATATTCCTGTTATTCTCATCAGTTAAATAGAAAGGGGAAATTAATTGCAAGACTTACAGACAAACACAAACGAGATGCAGTATTGAATTGTAAACATATTATAGCTATTAGCGATGAAATGAAAGAGGGACTTATTAATTATTTTAATGTTGATCCAGATAAAATTTCTGTTATTAATGTTATGCATATTGAGGATGATTTATTTTATAAACCTAAGGAATCTGAAACTTATAACATAGGATTAATAGGTAATTTAAGCAGTCGGATAAGAAGATTTGATGTTGTGATTAAGGTTTTTAAAAAAGCGAATATTGATAATTCAAGACTTCTCATTGGGGGGGGGGAGAATGATTATTTAAAAAAATTAGCATCTGGGGATGATAAGATTAAGTTTTTAGGTTTCATTCCTTATGAAAAAGTAGGGGATTTTTACAATGACTTAGATGTTCTCATTATTCCAAGCAAGAATACAGGTTATCCTTTGCCTGTAGCTGAAGCTATGAAATGTAGGAAACCTGTTATAACCCATCAAAATTTTCTGCTATATATTTTCCTGTTCTTCCATTTATCAATAAATTTTCAATCATTTTTATATCTCTAAAGAAATTTTCTAATTGATCACTAGTTAAGAAATCTGGTTTATCTTCAAAAATTTCTCTATTAATTTTCTTTTGAATCCATTTATTTTCTATTTTTTCTTTTATCTTTAATAGATAATCTGATGGTTCTTTCATATTCTGTACTGTTGTGACATCTAAATGATCACAACTACACATACAAACCAAATTATCAAATTTATCATCTCCACCATCTTTCACTGGTAGCAAATGATGAATTTCATATCTAATAGGTATATGTTTCCAATTCATTCCTTTCAAATAATTCTTCACAGCATGACTATTATTCCTTCTCACTATATTCACTCTCCATTAAAAAAAAAAATATTCAACTCCTCATACTGAAGGACGGAAATTTTTTCCAGTCACAGGTTGACAACCATTACCGAATGGGCTTTGTTTTATTATTTGCGGATCAAACATCTTATCACCCCCTAAATTAATCTAAAATAGTCTCCTAAATCTATGGTTCGTTTATCGTATGGACCTGTACTAAAAGAATGTTCAATGTTTTTATCATCTAACCATTTAACAGTAACAATTCTAACTTTGTTTTTATAGCCTTTACCTTTTTTATAAAAGTTTACAGTACTTTCTAACTTGAAATCATGGCTCACACCATATTTTTCTTTTATTTTATTTATAAAAAACTTACACGATTATGAAAATCCATATTTATTAGAATATCTCTACATAAACAAAAAATTAAAAGTTAAAGAAATAGCTAAAAAATTAGAAACTACAGAGAATCGTGTAAAATATAATATTAGAAAATATAAAATTAGAAGATTCTTCAATAGCATACCTTCTTTTTTAATTATTTAATTTATAATAGTTTAATATTTATTTATACAATATTCATTTAAATTAACTTTTGTTGTGCCTTCATTACCAAAATAGAATTCACCAAATTGTTTTAGTTCTCCTCCTAATGTATTAAAACTAAATTTAATATTCCTTATCTTATTAAATAACCATGCGATTTACTATAGAAATCTGCTTTAACTTCTATAGTATAATTTAATGGTGATTTAATTCACCATTATTAATATTTATTTATAAAAAATAGTGGTTATAAACCAGTATTTAAATTAAAATTGGAATCTATAATCTTATCTATTGATCCTGTGCTAAAAAAATGTTCAGTATTTTTATCATCCAACCATTTAACAGTAACAATTCTAACTTTGTTTTTATAGCCTTTACCTTTTTTATAAAAGTTTACTGTACTTTCTAAGCTGAAATCATGGCTTGTATTATATTTTTCTTTTATTCTTTTTATAAATGATCCCACCCAGTCTATGTGAGCATTTAATCCACCATCATTACTATTTAAATCAATTTTACTTAGAGTATCTTCTGTAGTATAATTAGCTGTAGTTCCTTTTGTAACTATAAAAGCATTATTAGGACTATTCCAATCAAAAATTTTAACTTCTCCATAAGGAGCTATATTATTATTACCTGTATCTTGATTGGTTACAGTAATTAATAAAGCACTACTATTTCCTAATATACTAAAAATTAAAATACTCATTAAAAATATTGCTTTTATTTTAAACATTATAATACCATCCTAAACCTTGCATGTTTTTAAGTTTTCTATCTCCTTTTTCATGATCACCATTTAATTCATAATAATTATAATCTGTGTGTACATCTTCACATGAACCCCATATTTTAAAACCGCAAGTTTTAGCGGCTATTTCTTTATTTATCCATCTAAATACTCCATCAGTTCATAACATAGTTAATGTTAATCTAATTGATGTGGCGTTGGAGGGTATAGTATAATATTCATCATGCAAACAATTTACACGATATTTGTTTATAGTTTGGAATGTATTACCATATTTATCAACAAAACCACTCCTAAAATTAAACTTACTATTAATGCAACTAATGGTATAGCTGTATGTGGTAAATTATCTAATGATGATGAATTACTATTATTAGTGTTTACTCCTATTGAACTATTAGTATCATTAGTATTAGGTATTACATCCCTTACATTAAAAGTTGTATTTGCTGAACTATTTAAATAATGCTCATCACCATCAAAAAGTGGTTACAACATTATATAAACCAATTTTATCAGGTATAAAAGGATAATCAATTTCTCCAACCTCATTAGTTAATCTTACAATTTCTGTACCATTAATATTTATTCTAATTCTTTTATTAGTTAATGTTGTGCCGTCATCTAATCGTAATGTTGTAGAAACATTAACAATTTTACCTAATTCAGTATCTGGAACAGATACATTATTATAAGTTACTATAACTGTATTACTACCAGTATCATTCCCAGGAACGTAAGATAATCTGCCTTCATCAAAAGTCATATAAATAGTCCAATCAGTACTATTCCTTGTAGAACTATTAAAATCATATAACATTGCAGGGAAAATAAAATTAAGCCACGTATCGCTGAAACTGGTTTCATTCCGGTAACCAAAACGCGTATCATTGGTTTTACTGTGAATTGAGTAAGAAGAATTGGTTGATGGAGAATCACAATAAAAAATTGCATCTCCTAATTTAGTACCAGTAGCTATATTTACAATAGGTCTACCAGTTCCAATTAAAGCGAACCCAGGTTGCCCCCAGTATTGGAAACAATCTAAAACACTTCTATTAACTAAATCAATTGTATCTTGAGTGTATCCTAACTCGGTTAAATTAAAAAACATTGTCTTATTCACTGAATGTATAATGTCAAAGACTGGTCTATCGGCACAAACACTTCCTATACTACTAATTAACAAAAGCATTAGTATAGTCAATAATGAAAATTTATTCATATTATCATCTCATTTATTTATATTTGAATTATTATCATTGGTTGTTATATTATTAATTTTTAGAGAGTTTCTATTAACCTATAAAAAACGAAGACTTTGTCTTCTAATTTTCTTTCAGAAAAAATAGTATATTTTGATAAGATTTATAAATTATGAAACTCTCATATTAACCTAATGTGGTAGTAAGTATATAAAGGTGTCGGTCACATCTAAGGTATCGATTATTCACACCCTCCCCTTGTGGTTTTAATTTGAGTATTAGAGACTTCACATGTTATAATGGTATAAAGTGATAATTATGAA
>JAITGU010000194.1 GCA_031280375.1 Candidatus Methanovirga procula
CTGTGCAAAATCTATGATTTTGCAACACACGGAGAATTTTCAATTCTCCTAAGTTTAAAAGCTAATACTTTTAAAGTAAAGAATTTTTAGTAAGTATTAATTTTATCGATATTAACAAAGATAGGTTAATAGAAACTCTCTACTGTTTTATTAATAAAATTAGAAATATTTAGACAATGCTATACTTATTAAATATATTATTAAAACAAGGAGTATAAATAAATTATTTTAGAATTTAAAAGAAATAAAGAATTAAATAATATCATGATTTAATAATTTAAAGTGAAATGGATTAAAAACTTTCGATTATTAAATTTTTTGAGATTTATTCACTTAATATTTATTTTTAAGTTCATTAATAGCCCAATTAGGAGCTTTATTTGTTGGAATTGTGATTCTCATATTATCCATATTATTGATGATTAAATGAACATCATTTCTTGGAATTTCTAAAAGAATTAAGTATTGTGAATCTAACTCAGCAATGTTAGCCACTCTCTCATAATCTGAAAGCTTTAAACCAAAACTATCTAAAAATTTACTTATTATTTCTTCATTAAATCCACCAGCAGCAACAGATTTTAATGTCTCCTCAACATCAGTTGAAAAAGATTCTTGATTTTCCACCATGTTAGTTAAATTATCGTTGATGAACTTTTCTGATTTTAAATAATTTCCGTCTATGACACCACTGCCTTTAGAACGCATTATGGCAACAACAACCGCCCCAAAAATCGATGGAACATTACTATTAGATAAAAATGGAGAGTTGTAGCTACTGTACTGAAAATTAGAATTACTGTCACTCATCTTATTTTCAGATGTCTCTTTATTGTTTGTATAAAGATTATTATTTTCTGTGGATTCATTCTTGGTTGTAGATGCAGTATTCTTACTGTTTGAATTATAATCTTCAGTTGATGTGAAATAAATATCTACAAAGTTTCCAACAGAAACTAAACCTCCTCCAGCTTGTAATCTGGATAGTGAAACAGGGACGATTATTGTGTCTGGTTTTATAAAATTTATTTTAGATAGAATCGTAGCATCGTTAGTATTTACAAATGATTTTGCATCAACAACAGACAGTAAAATATTTTTAGAGTCGTTATTTAAGTATTTTATCATAACTCTCCCATAATCATCTTTAATACTGCTAATTTGATGATTATGATACTCTCGCCATGAATTCGTTGCTGGTTGAAGAATATCTATTAATTTTACTTCCTCTGGAGATTTAGCATTATTAATTTCAGATTTTAAAGCCATTGATTCATTGTTAACAGCTAAAGGACCTTTATAAAGTGAATTTAATTCATTTAATTTCTCAATTTTTGCAGTTCTGAGTTCTTCTGAAAATGGGGAGTAAATAAAAAAGAAGTATGCTGAAAAAATCAATACTATCACTATAAAAGTGAATATTGCTCCACCAAGAAGTGTTTTGTTCTCTTTAGCAATATTTAATGATTTTTCTTTCTTATTACTATTTGTTTCATTATTTTTCTTGGAAAATATATTTTTGTTTAAGAGTAAATAATCTTCCTTGTTTCTAAAGTTTGGCTTATTTTCTTCTTCATTAAAAAAATATTTTTTATTCTTATTTAAAATATCTTTATTACTATAATGATCTTTAAGTTTCAGAATAGCTCTTTCATCAGAATGTTCCTTTTCAGGATTATTCTTATTGTTTATAATCTCATTAACACCATTAAGAAATTTTCTAATTTTATTGCTTATTTCGTTTATTTTAATTTTTTTCCTCATAATATCAACAATTCTTAATTATTCAATATTAAGTTTATGAGGATTTAATACACAATCATATTATTTAAAGATTAAGTGTAAATTTAATTATTCAATTTTATAATTAATAGCTATTTAAATAACTTAGCTGCAAATATTAGAGTTAAAATAAATAATATTGCTGCTGGAACATCAACTCCTTGTAAAAAAATAGGAATTGGAATAATGACTAATAATATAAGTATTAATGCAATGATAATAATTTTTATATTATTAAACTTAGGATATCTAATGTTACTAATCATTAAAGCACTTGAAACAATCATTAAAGAAAGTAATACTAAAATAGCTATATTGGAGTTAATATGGAGAATTCCTGTTAATAAAAATGTTGAAATTAACATAGCTGTTGCTGGAATTGGTAAACCTATAAATCCCTTGAAATCAAGATAGTCTGCAATTACATTATATCTTGTTAATCTTAAAACTCCAGTTATTATTATAAATAAAGATACAATAACTGAAATATAAATAAATTCAGGAGTATTTATTCTACAAACCGAATATAAAAGTATTCCAGGAGCTACACCAAAGGATACAACATCTGATAAAGAATCTATATTTCTTCCAAAACCATGTTCATCATTTCGACCTAACTTTCTTGCAACCCAACCATCAACAGAGTCAAAGATGATTGCACATATAATAGCTATGGTTGAGAATCTAATGTATCCATTAATAGCTAACATAATGGATATAAATCCAAATGATAAATTTAATAATGAAATAATGTCAGGAGTTGATAAAAAATTTCCAATATTAGTTTTTTTAATCCTCATAAACAGACTCCAGTATTACTTTTTAAAGAGTTTGATATTAACTTTACTTTCAACAAAATTAATATTTTCAACAAAATTAATGATCAATGTTGGTTTGATTATTAGTTTATATTTATTAGCTATATATTTAATAAGTTATAAATTATTATATGGGCAGTTGATTATTTTTAGTTTTAAAAAGTTTAATGTTTATAATTTAAAAAATAAATTTTATTATTCTATTATATACTTTCTTGCAAGCTGAATTATCTATTATATTATTAGTTTTTATTTTTTAAAAATATTATAAAACCTTTTAAAAAACGGAACCTTTGGTTCCTAAGTTTCTCGCTTTGCTCGAAACAAACAGAAAATCAAAGATTTTCTAACTTAACAAATTAAGGTTCATCGAAAATTTAAACTCAAAATAAAATAATAAACTTTATCTTTATTTAATGAATTCTAAACCTTTAAAAAAGAAATAAAAATTTAATATCTAAAATTAAACTATTTAAATCTTTTAAATTAATTTTAAATTATCTTCTTTTACTCTAAACATATTGAACATTTGAGAGTTTCTATAAACTTAATTTAAACATATATTGATATGATGTTTTGTTATTATTTTCATTTTTTTATTGGAAAATTCGCATATTTTGTCTTTTTAAGGCTAATTTCATCGCTATTT
>JAITGU010000014.1 GCA_031280375.1 Candidatus Methanovirga procula
GAAGAAGTTATATAAGACTATTGAAAGTATTGAAGTTTATTTAGATCTTCAAAGGGTTAAATGGGATCAAAATCATGGAAAAATTATTTCACCCACTGAATTTTTTACATAGTCAAAAAATGATAATTTAATTGTTAAAGTTTCAGGAAAATTGGATATTACTTCAGCATATGAATTGGAAAAAGAAGTAAATGAAAATATTTCATGAGTAAAAGAAGTTAATTTGGATTTTAAGGACTTGGATTATATTTCCAGTGCAGGAATTCGAGTTATATTAACAATAGAACAGATAATGAAAAAACAAGGAAAATTAATAATTTCTAATGTGACACCTTTTGTTATGAATGTTTTTGAAACAGCAGGAGTAGATAAACTTTTAAATATTGGATAAATTTCTATTTCTACTTCAAAATTATGTTTGTTTATTCATTAAATAATTTTTTTTCAAATGTTCTGCTTTTTCAATTGTTTTAATTGTTAAACTTAAATAACCTAAAATTTTAAGTAATTATTTTTAAAGTAAAATTATAATAAAGATAAATAATTTCCTTGTGTTTTTGTTTATGGAGATCTTTTTTTAAAAATAACTACATTTTTTTCCCTTGAATATTCTATGGAACTCATTGAATCATTTTTTTTTTTTTTTATAAATCTTCTCTTTAATTTTGAAAAATATCATTATATAATATATAAAATTGTTTTGCTGTTCTACCACTTTTTGAACCTCCTCTTAGTGAAGAAAACTTTATAGCTTCTCTATGTAGTTCTTCTTTGTTAGATATATTTGAAAAATAAGAATCAATTATTCTTAAATAATCATCTATGTTTCCTTGATAAAAAGGAATCCATAGCCCAAATCTATCAGAAAGTGAAATCTTTTCTTCAACATTATCACTATAATGAATTTCGCCGTTTTCAATCCTTGTTTCCTCGTTATCAGAGAAGTATTCTGGAACTAAATGTCTTCTGTTTGATGTAGCATAAATTAAAATGTTCTTAGGGGGAAGTTCAATAGATCCTTCAATAATGCTTTTAATAGCATTATAACTTGAATCACCTAAGTTGAAAGATAAGTCATCTGCGAAGACAATAAATTTATATGGTAAATTTCTAATTTCATCACTAATATCTATTAAAGCATTTAGATCCTCTTTAAAAAATTCAATTAATCTTAATCCATCATCAACAAAACGATTTAAAATTGCTTTAATTAAAGAGGACTTTCCTGTTCCTTTAGAACCCCATATTAAAGCGTGAGATGAGGGTTTATTATTAATAAATTTTTCAGTGTTTTCAAAAAGAATCTTTTTCTGATCATCAATGTTTATTAAATCATCAAGGGTAATGGGGTCTGTTTCAAATACAGGTTTTAATTTATCTTTTTTTGGACGATAAATTGCTGCTGGAGTTTTTTCCCAATCAATCATTTTTTATTTCCTGCAGTACTATATATTAAATATTACTTTTTTTATAAAGTATTTTATAAGATTAGCTATTTTTTCATATATCTGATATTATTCTCTTATTGTTTTTTTAATATTAATAATATCAGTTAAAATAGCTGATGCTGTTTCAATAGATCCAGCTCCTTTTCCAACAACAGTCACATCACCTGCTAAATCTGTTTTTAAGGTTGCCATGTTTAATGTGCCTTCAATAGCATAAGGACTGTTTTTTTTAACTAAACGTGGAGCAACTTTAAGTTTATCTTTTGAAATTTCAGCTATTAATTTTATAAAGTAACCTTCCTTTTTAGCAAGTTCAATTGCTTGTGAAGTAATGTTGGTTATACCTTCAATTTCAATATCATCGTACACACAATCTATACCTAAAACAGAGTTTGCTAATATAACTGTTTTACATGCTGCATCAATACCTTCAACATCTTGACTTGGATCGGTTTCAGCTATTCCAAGAACCTTAGATTCTTCAAGAGTATCTTTATATGATGAACCTTCAGATGTCATTCTTGATAGGATAAAGTTTGTTGTACCATTTAAAATCCCAATAATAGATTCAATTTCAGAGCTGGGCAATGTTTTTTTAGAAAAATTAATTATGGGCATTGCTCCACCAACAGATGCTTCAAATTTAAATTCCACATTATTTTCCTTTGCTTTGCTAATCATTTCATTAAAAAATAATGCTAAATGACCTTTATTAGATGTGACAACATCCTTTTTATCATTAAACGCTTTTAAAGTTAATGATTTAGCAGGTTCTCCAGTGCTTATATTTGTTGGTGTTGCTTCTACCAAACAATCATAATCAACATTATCTAAAAGCTCAATTCCCTGAAGAGAATTATCTCCATACTTAGGATAATTATAAATTTTATTTGTTTTTGATTTTATATCTAAAAGTAATTCTTCATCTAAACCCTCTTGATTAATAGCTGATCCAGAAGAATCTGAAACACCAACAACTTTTAACTCTATGTTAAACTTATTTTTTACATGTTTTTTTTTTAAAGATATGATTTTAACTACTCCTTGCCCTACTGCTCCAAACCCTATTAAACAAATTCTCATTTAATCACTACTCTTAGAATTTTCATAATACCCATTCATTTATAATAATCATTCATTCAAATTTTACCATTAAATTCAATATTAATTATTCAGACTTCATTAATTATCAGCAAAGATTTTTCATTAGCTATTTCACGAATTTTTTTAAAAACAATATCTTTCATTCCAAAATCAGACTCAATAACTAACATTGCAGATGACCCGCCTTCATCAGATAATTTTATTTCCAAATTAACAATATATGTTCCTTTAAGTTTATTTATTCTGTCTGCTGTGTTTCTAATATCTGTATCAATAACATGTCCAATTAGAATGGTTCTTAGTTTCTCTTTTGAAACAACGCCATTTATTTCTAAGATAGTTATTTCCATTTCTTTTAGTTTATCAATACATTGAATTAAATTTTTTTGTTCTCCTTCTAAAGTTATTTTGACTGGTATCATTCCATCATCATTTTTATCATCTCTTCTATGGATAACTGTGACTAAATTGGCTCCAAACCCACTTATCGGTGATAAAACATTAACTAACTGACCAGGAATATCTAAAAGTTCTAAAATTAAATCTACCCTCATATTTTGCCTCTTAACAAGATGTAAACACTTTAACCATTATTATAACACCATTTATTTAACATTATTTAGATATAATAATATTATACAAAAATATTAAATATATCTTATTTTATATATGGTTATTATTTTATATAGTTATTATTTGGTTAACTATTAATTGGATATTATACTAATGTTAGTTTACCCATTCTGCTTTTTTAACAATTATATTTCCTTCTTTATTCGTTACAGCATTTTTCATGATCTTTTTAGGGTCGTGAACATTAGCAACATCTTCTCTATTTAAATTTACATTATCTATTATGTAATGCATTTCTTCAAGATCATCAACTTGTTCTAATGCTTTTGAAAATTGTTTAAGGATTTTTTCTCCTTCTTTTTCTATTTTCATTTATAAAAACTCCATATTTTTTTTAAATTATTAATTTGTAATCATAATTTATCTTATTCCAAAGTTTTTATTCAAAGATTTTATTTAAAATAACCAAGCAAAACAAACTCACAGAACATTATATTTATTTATTTTAATTATATAATACTGTTTTTCTATTTTCCAATTATTATTATTATTAAATTTTATTATTATTTAATTATATTTATTATACATTATGATAAATTCTTTTAATGTACGGTCAATTAAATATTAATAATTTAATTAATGAATTTTTCTATTGTTGAAAATTTATTTTTAACTTAGAATAGCTGTTGGCAATAATATTATTTGTAGTTTTTCGTTCAACTCCATAAAATTCCACAATCCATTAATGATATTCTGATGAGATTCAAATTGAATTAGCTATTTAAAACCTAACTTCTTTTTTAAGGTTTTTATAACTTCAAATTCAGATGAATTTCCATAACCACAGTTAAGGCAGTGAACAGTTGAACATCCACTTTTTCCATAACATTTATCTACTTTTTTTTCATCAAATTCATATCCACACATTATGACATTCCATTATTTTTATTTATATTTTTAGTAATATATACTAATCTTCTTTATGAAATTAAATGATTTAACTTGATAATAATTCATCAATTATGATTTAATGAGTATTAGAAATGGTTTAATAAAAGAAAGGATCTAAACAAGAAAATATAAGTAATCAAAGGAGATTATGTTTAAGAATAATTGATCTCTAATCAATGCTTAAATTTGTATAGCAATACTAAAACATTACTAATATGAGCATTAAAAGACTTATCTGATTAAAATTTAATTAAAAATAAAAATAAATACATAAAATTAAGTATTTACGATAATTAGAAAAAAAATGTTTTATTAAAAAAGCTATAGCTCCAGATTTGCTTAATCCTTTCTCTAAAGTAGCTATTATTGTAATTTTTATACGGGTGTGGGGGGACCATCTGAGGAATGTTTTGTTTAGGATACTCTACTCACATGAGACTTATTAT
>JAITGU010000017.1 GCA_031280375.1 Candidatus Methanovirga procula
GAAGAAGTTATATAAGACTATTGAAAGTATTGAAGTTTATTTAGATCTTCAAAGAGTTAAATGGGATCAAAATCATGGAAAAATTATTTCACCCACTGAATTTTTTACATAGTCAAAAATTGTAGAATACACATTGATTTCACTGAGTTTTTTAGATTTTCAAGACAGAAAATTGATTTTAAAGGTTAATGCGAGAAATTATTGTTGTTGTGAGGATAAAAAGGGTAAAAACATAGTATATATGTCTTAAGTTTGTAAGAGATGAAGTTTTTTTCGGTGTTATGAAAAACATTATATTGATCTTTTAAATTGAATTTAAAGAAGTTTAATAGAATATTCATTTTTTTAAAAAAAGAATACAGATTTTATAAATATAATATTTAAAAAAAAGTGTAAAAAAAATATTAATAGCTAAAATATTATAATGATTTAATTTTAAAAGATTAGAAATATCTATTTAATATCCCTTCTAATACTTTTGCATGTCTTCCTTCATCTTTTGAACTTTCATCAAAAAATTCAGCAGGACCTTCAAGAGAATTTGATTTAGACTTATCAGAGGCAGCTTTTTTCTCTTTATTAGCCATTTGTTCTCCTTTCAACATCATTTCGATGTTTTCTTTTAAGGTTGGTTTAATAACACCATTCATTTCTGCAAATCTTGCAGCGTGCCAGGCCTCTTCTCTTGCTAAGTTTTTAAACACTTCAGATAGTTCACCAAAGCCTTCTCTTGAAGCTTGTCTTGACATTGCTAAGTAGATTCCTACTTCTTGGGTTTCACCCATAAAATTATTTTGTACTTCAGTTTCTAACTCTGTATTTTTTGTAACACCAATTTTATGTTCATTCATATCTAATTCCTCCATCACAAGAATATTTAACATATAGTTGTATTTAATAATTATATCTAAATATTGTATTTAAATTAATCTATTATTTAATTCATTATTTAGTTAATTAAATATTTAATTACATTTAATAAATTATCTACTATTAATATATAAATATTATGACTATTATTTTTAAATATGAAACCATATCTAAAATTAATAATAATCATTGCGTTAAATTACCTACAAGTTCTTAGCTTCTTGAGCTAATTTCTTTCCTAATTCAAAGGCTGCAGCTTGTTCATCTTCATTAGGAACATATAGAACCTCTTCTTGATCAATGACCTTGAATCCAGACTCATTAAGTAGATCAGCTAATATTGCTGGTGAACCTCCTTTTCCACCCATTGAACCAAATGTAAGAGCTAATCTTTCAATTCCAGTTCTTTGGAATCTTAAACCTTTTAAATAGAAGAGTAAATCTCCAATACTTGGGAACGGTTCGTCATTAATTGTTGGAACTCCAATAGCTACAGCTTTACTCTCTAATATGCTTTTAACTATTTCACTTCTTTCATCTTCGTGAAGATAGTACATTTCAACATCAAAACCTTCACTTATTGCACCTTCAGCTATTTCGTGAGCCAAAATTTTGGTTGAGTAATGCATTGTGTCATATATGACCGTTATTTTATCTTTACATTTTCCTGTTGCCCACTGACTGTATGCTCCAATTGCTTTCATTGGGTCAGTCCATATTTGTCCATGTGATGGTGCAATCATTTTAATTTTATCCAGTAATCCAAGTTCAGTTACTTCTTCAAATTTTTTAAGTACTAATTTAGATAATGGTACAATTAAGTTAGCATAGAACTTTTTAGTTGCATCCATAAGTACATGTTCAGGAATTTCATGATCAAACCTTTGTGGGAAACATAAATGCTGTCCAAATGCATCATTCGGGAATAAAATTCCATCTTCTGCAAGTAGGGTAAACATACTATCTGGCCAGTGGAGTAGGAATGCATCTAAGAATGCTAATGTTTTTCCACCAAGTTCTAATTGATCTCCAGTTCCAACATTTACAAAATTAGCTCCTTCTATATTAGGATAATGTCTTATTAATCCTTCAACAGCTATTTTAGTTGAGTAAATTGGTGCTTGTGGGAATCTTTTATGTAAGTCTACTAAGGTTCCACTGTGATCTTTTTCAATATGGTTTTGAACAATAAAATCTACATTTACAGGACGATTTTCTTTTTTAAATGCATCTTCTAAACGTGCCATAACTTCAGGAGTATTTCCTGGATATGCATTATCAATTACAGCTACTTTTTCTCCAAAAATAACATATGCATTATAAGTTGTGCCTTTCAAGGTGTATCCATGATAAGATCTTAAATCCCAGTCAAGTACTCCAATCCAATATACTCCATCTCCAATTTTTACAGCTTCTGCTTTCATATTATCATCTCCTAAGTTTACAACATTATTCTTTTCACAATTTACAATATTTTATTTTAAAGATATTTTCATTTTTTCTTTTATAATTTTATTTAAAATAATTTTATTCAAAATATTTTTTTTTATTTATTGAAATTATAATTAAACTAGTTAAATAATTTTATATTTTAAAATAAAAGTTTCATCTATTAATTAGTACTTGATTCAGGAATAGTACTGAATAAATAATATCTATAACTAATACCAATTATTAAATGATGAATATAATTAATCTTACTAATTTATATGATGATTATAATTAATCTTAATAATACACGAAACATATTCTAAAAATATAATGTTCGTATATCTAAAAACAATTATTGTTATAAACACACTACTATATAAATGTTTTCATTTTGGGACTTATTTTTTCACTTGGTCATGAATTATTTTATAGGTTTCCAAACTCTTCTATTGTTAACTAATGTATGGTTAAGGTAAATCATTAGTCACATTAATTGTGAATTAAACATTACTCAACCCCATAAATCTGAATATTATCATCACTAAAAATCAGAGCCCCTGAATCCATCTGTTCTAAATTCATTCCAAATCCACCCATTGGCCTATTGATTATTTTTATTATTTTGAAGCATGTTGCTTTGATTAAACATGTTTAAATTATCCATTGATATATCTTTTTAATCATATATTATCCTCTATACTATAATTAATCATTATCCTCCTATATAAACTTACCTACTCACTATATCCACCAATTATATTTCAATAGTAATATTTGTATAACATAATATATTTATTACAATACACCAGCATTTGAACACCCATAAAAAAAAATGTGTTAAAATCATTGCCAAAGATAGAATATAGTGAATTGTATATTTATTTCTGGATTATTTCTGGATATTTAATTATTTTTAAATAAAACTTTTGGAATTTAATAATATAAAAAAAAATTTAATAATTAATCTTAAAATATAAATTAAACATTAACATTACAAAATCGAAGATTTTTAATATTTAGAAGAAACTTTTAAAAACACGAAATTAAAAAATTTCATTAAATTTCTCACGACCTTCGAAATAAACGAAAACTTCGTTTTCTAAGTTTCTCATTTCATTCGAAACAAACGGGAAATCAGAGATTTTCCTAATTTTTTCACGACCTTCAAAACAACGGAAACTGAAGTTCCCT
>JAITGU010000041.1 GCA_031280375.1 Candidatus Methanovirga procula
ATAAAAAAATAAAATAAAAAAAAAAGATTTATTTAGATCTTTTTTCTAATGCTTCAAGAATTGTAGGTAAAATCTCACCAGTTGCACCGAAGTTCATTGAATCAGCTGTTCCGAGTAATGCTCCTGGGTTTAATCTTTCTTCCATCTTGTCAATACCAGCACTATTCATAAGTGCAGTTATTTGTTCTAATGATTCTTTAGCCATCATTTGTGCAAATCCAGCTGGAGCTCCAAGAACTTTTGTCACTGAATCTCTGTATCCTAAAATACCTGCATAGGTAATAGCTGTTAAAGCAGAACACATATCACAAACAGGACCTAAAAGTTCGGCAGGTAATTCAAATGCAGAACCTCTTGCTTTTTCACCAATTTCTTTTAATTTATTTACAGAGTCTTGGTTAGCATATCCATCTGCAATGTATACTTGTCCTTTCATTTCAGGAACTGCTCCTGGGTGGTAAGATGAAACATTTACTTTTGGAGCTTGGTTTACATCAGCACTTCCTAAGTCTTCGAAAATAGTTTGGAACATTGTTGTAGGTACTGTACATGCATGGGTTAAAATAGCTCCTGGTTTAATATGGTCAGCAAACTTTTCAATTATTCCTTTTTGCATGTCTCCTTTTGGGAACCAGGTCATGATCCAATCTGCATCAGCAACAGCTTCAATATCATCACTTGTAACTTTAAAACCTAAGTCTTCAGGGTGAGTAAAGTGAATAGCACCTTTCGGTGGTTTTGGAACTGTTTTAGCAAGTTCATTTACTTTTTCTCTGATTTTTGGCATAATAGTTTCAGGATTTTCTTTATGAGCAGCTATAACATCTTCATAAGCGAAATCGTCTACTACAACGAATTCATTATCAAAAACAGGGTCTGCAATAGTAACATCTTTAATTCCTGCTAATTCCATTAATTCTGCTCCCATGATAACAGTTGAGTGTGTCATGGAAATTTCAGGTTTTCCTACTTTTTCTGCAACTTCAACAGCTCTTGAAAAGTTGGTTATACCACTCGCAGCATGAGTTCTGTAACATCCTGCACCTAAAATTGCTACTTTCATTTTTTTCATCTCCTTTAAAAATTATATTACACAGCCATTATTTCATTATAGCCTTTCATTAAGTAATAATACAATGTGTATTTTAACATAATATTCTTTAAATAATATTTCAGATATTATAAATTATACATTAGTTATTAATAAAAACAAATGATTTTTATTAATTGTGTACCCTTATTTAATATCTTGAATTTAACAATACAAACCGTATATCTTGTAATATATGATATTTAACAATATAATTAATAATCTCATTTAAAAACTTTAACAATTTTGAAATATTTTTAAAATAGAATTATTATCTTTATTTTTAAATCATATATTTTAAATATCTGGTATATATGTATCATTAATACACATTTTCACAACTTAATTTTCACCATTAAATAATAAAGAATAGTTTTAATATTATTAAATGGTACAATTAAAATATTGTTTTTTTAATATATAAAATTTGTGATAAATGCTGTAATTAATATTACTTAAATTGTAGATTATGTTTGAAAATAATCAATCAATTACATTATAAAAAGTAATAGTCCTTGTGTTACAAGTATAAAAAATTTTAAAGAAGATAATAAAAAAAATAAAAAGTATTTTTCCTATTAATGCAATAATAGGAATTAAAAATTCAATATAAAGTTATACATTGAATATATGTTTAAGAAAAATATATATTTTTATTTCCTGATTTAAAGGAATGGGAATGATGATTTACTCAACTTTTTTTTAATTAAATATAAATTGTTTATTTTACATTAAACTATAAAAGTCATGTAAATACAATAGTACAAGAGAAAATTTATTCTTCTACAATTTCTTCTTCTTCATCTACTATTTCACCAAATCCAAATTTCCTACGAGTTGCATTGATTTTTACACTAACTTCTTGACCTACTTCAGCACCAGGCACAAAAACTACAAATCCATCAACTCTTGCTATACCATCACCATCTTTACCCTGATCTTCAATTTTGAGAGTGTATGTTGTTCCAACATCTACAGGGCAAGATCTCTCTTGTCTATTGAAATTATTATCAAACATTTTATCTAACCTATTAAATAGCTATTACACATATAGTATAAACTTAAATAAGTATTTTATACTAATAATAGTTTATTCCTTGTATAAGACTATCATATAATGCAATAAAAGATATAATATTCCCTTAAAATAATAATTAAAGAAGAAAACTTTATAAAAATAGAATTTTAAACATGTCCATTATTTATTTATAAATTTAACTCGTTCAAATTAATTAAGAAAAAACATTATATATTCTAATTTATTACAATATTGTTATTTAAACTATCAAGTATATAAACTCTTCTATTACAATTTTTTTTAGATAACTTTTATTCATTTTTTTTATCACGTTTTTTAATTGATAATTTTGTCAGACATATTAAAATAGTAATGAGTAAGTTTAAACAAACATTAAATATTTAAATATTAATATTATATATATTAAATTTATAGTAAATTATATATTATAACAAAGTAATAAAAAATCTTATAAAAAAATTATAATATGGCCTAATTGAATATTATAATTTAAAATATGGCTTATACATTGAAAATTTAATAATATGATGGAGGCAAAATATGAAAGAATCTTTAGATAAAATCATAGAGCATAAAAACTTGTTATTTTTTGTTGGTGGAGCAATCACAGCAATAGTAGCAAAAAAAATCATAGAAAGCGATACTGCAAAGGATTTTGCAGTCAAAACAGCTGCAAAGGTAATGCAATTTCAAGATGAAGCAAATGAAACTCTTTTAAATATAAAAGAGGATGCTGAAGATATTAAGAATGATGCAATTAATACTAAAAAGAAAACTATTCAAAATAAATAATGTTTTTTAATTTTTTTCTTTTAAAAATTTATTTTTTTTTCATTTTAATATTTAATATATGGTTTATCATAAACTTTTAGTTTATCATAAATTTAAATTATTTTTTTAATTTTTTATCTTCTCTCATAATGATCAAATTCATAAATGATCCTAATTAATAAATTAAGGGAATATCATGTGGTACAAGACCATATATAACAAAAAAAACAGACTTAGACTTCGATCAGGTAGATATGCATTTACTGAGAGGGAAGGGTATTGTATTGCTGAGTTACTTATAGAAAAAAAATATGTGGAGACTGTTACTACTTCACATATTAATGGTAGTATTTTTATATATCTTAAATGTAAGGATAAGGATTTATTAAGTAATAAAAATAGGATATTTAAATTTATAAGCAATCTTAAAGAGAAAGATATTTTTGAAGTTGAGAATACCAATGATGAGAATTCATTGAAACAACTTGAAAATGAGTTCTTCTTAAAACTCTCGAATATTCTCATCGGAAGAGTGTTATTTGATATATTTGTGCCTATACCTCTAAAAAAGGTAAATGCAGTTTATAGATCAATTCCATTTATAATAGCTGGATTAAAATCAATTAATAAGTGGAAAATTAATGTCGCTGTCTTGGATGCTCTTGCAATCGGTGGATCTATATGCATGAAATCTTATGAATCTGCTGGTTCTATTGTATTCTTACTCTCTGTTTCCGATATTTTGGAAGAGTATACAATGAAAAGAACTAAAAGTACACTTCAAAATAGCTTAGCTATTAATATAGATACAGTTTGGATGGTCACTGAATCTGGTGAAGAAGTAGCTATTCCTCTTCAAGAAGTTAAAGAAGGAGATTTAGTTAAAGTAAGGTCTGGAGGTATGATACCTGTTGATGGTCTTATTTTTTCTGGAGATGCAATGATAAATGAGTCATCCATGACTGGAGAACATTTACCTGTCCATAAAGATAAAGGGACTGCAGTTCATGCTGGAACAGTTGTTGAAGAAGGTTCTATTGTAATATATGTAACTTGTGTTGATGAACAAACAAGAATAAATAAAATTATCCGACTAATTGAGGAGTCAGAAGCTTTAAAAGCTGATATACAAAGTAAAGCTGAGAATTTAGCTGATTCTATAGTTCCTTTAAGCTTAATAGCTACAACTATAACTTATATATTAACAAAAAATCCGATGAGAGCTCTTTCAGTACTTTTAGTTGATTATTCCTGTGCAATTAAATTATCGACTCCTATCTCAGTAATTTCAGCAATGGAAGAGGCAAGTAAAAACAAAATAATGATTAAAGGTGGAAAATTCATTGAAAATTATGCTGAAGCAGATACAATTGTTTTTGATAAGACTGGAACACTGACTAAAAGTATTCCAAAGTTAGCTAAAATAATATCCTTAGGAAAATATTCTAATGAGGATATATTAAAGATATCTGCTTGTTTAGAGGAACATTATGCTCATAGTGTTGCCAGAGCTATTGTAAACGAGGCTGAAGTCTGCAATCTTAAGCATAAAGAAGAACATGCTGAAGTAGAATATATTGTGGCACATGGAATTTCAACAATGTTTAGATCTCAAAAAACAATGATTGGAAGTGCTCATTTTATTTTTGAAGATGAAAAAATTCCTTTAAACAATAAAAATAAGAAAATCATCGATGAAAACACTGGTCAGTACTCAACAATATTTTTAGCTATTGATGGAAAATTAGAAGGCATTCTTTGTATTGAAGATCCTGTTAGAGGTGAAGCCAAAGAAGTTATTAAAAAGTTGAAGGATTTAGGAATTAAAAATGTGATCATGCTAACTGGGGACAGCGAAAATGTTGCCTCTGCAGTTTCAAAAGAATTAGGTATTACTCAGTATAAAGCACAAGTACTTCCAGAAGATAAAGCAAGGATAATTGAAGATATCAAAAAAGATGGTGTTAAAGTGATTATGGTGGGTGATGGAATAAATGATTCACCAGCTTTATCAGTTGCTGATGTCTCAGTGGCTATGAAAGATTCATCTGATATAGCAAGGGAAGTTGCAGACATTACTTTAATTTCAGATGATTTGAATAATCTTGTTAAACTTAGAATCTTGAGTGAAAGAATGTTAAATAAAATTCAGAATAGTTTCAAAGCCATAGTAACTATTAACACTTCACTTATTGGATTGGGTGCATTAGGAATAGTTGCTCCTTCAAATTCATCATTAATTCATAACTTATCAACAATAATTATTGGTGCTTCCTGCACTCGACATGTATTGGATGAAGATAAAACTTGGATGATATAAAATTTCTAAAGATAAAAATTGTTTTATAACTGGAGTTGGTTAAATGGGAGAAAATGTAATTAAAGACTCGATTGAAGAATTAAAAAATCTGATTCAAACAAATAATTTTGTTGGAGATCCTATTGAGACAGAGGATAAACTAATAATTCCTTTTATGAAAGTTGGTTTTGGCTTCGCTGGAATCAATGGAAACGGGAAAAATAGTAATAGGGAAGGTTTCGGTTTCGGTGGCGGGATAGAACCAGTATCCATAGTAATTATTAATAAAAATCCAGAAAGTTCTGATTTAGTCCAAGTTCTTAGCTTATCAGAGATTGACACGACAGGTAAAATCATTACAGATTTAGGACTGGTTTTAACAGATTTAATAAAAGAAATTTTATCTAACATGAGCAGTCATAATGGTTCTGAGGTTAATAAGGAATAGGTAGTAGTAGTGGAAATATTAATTTTTATTTAAGAAGAAGCTTTTAAAAAAAATTTAGGAAACTTAAAAATAAAGAAAACTCCGTTTCCTAAGTTTTTCACTCCGCTGGAAACAAAAATTTCATCAAAAAGTTATTTCTTCAAAAATAATAAAATAATGATAATTTCAATAAACTATTTTATATTTTGAAAGCACCATCTTCTAAGGTTCATATGATTGACAATATTTTTATAATACTCATTATATTATCATTAATGCTCCTTTTCTTATTTATTATATTATTAATCAGTGAAATTCAAATAGATATTAAGTTAAAAGCTGATAAGGGTTTTAGTTTAGATATTAAAGTTAAATGGCTATTTTTTAAGATTTATCATCAAGAAATATCAAATATTGATGGTTTTAAAAACAGTGGCAATAGTGAAGATGTTAGAGATCATGATGTTTTTGAGAAGATTTTATTTCTGATCAAAAATAACATTCATGAACTTTCTAAACTGTTGATAATAATCATTGAATCCATTAAATTAGAAAAATTAAATGGAAACTTAATTTTTGGATTTCACAGTCCTGTGACTACAGCTCTTAGCTTTGCAGCTATTAATAATATTTTTACAATAGCTAATACTCATAATAAATCTAATTTAAGTGTTGGAGCAGACTTTAGTAAAGAAATCTTATACTTCGATGGTGGGATTGCTTTTAGAATAAGATTATTAAAACCAACTTTCAGGTTTTTAAGTTTTATAACTTCTAATTCTGGGTTTAAATTAATTAGTCAGCTAAGAAAGCTTAGACAAGACTTATAATAGATTAAGCTCATTCAAGATATTATCCACCACCTTGAAGTTCTATGAACATAGTTTAGTTTAATGATATTGTAGAAGTTATAAGTTAAGGCATATACTTAAATTTAATAAAAATATATGAAATTAAAGTTAAATAAAATACTAAATAAAAAGAAGTTAGGAAAGAATACTAAAAAAGAAGATCCAGGCTAAAAAATAAGCAAGGACATATAATAATAAAAAATGAAAAAATATTGGAGAATTATCTCCAAATCTATTTACCTAAATCCTCAAGTGCTGCTTCAATTTGTGCCATGATTTGGGATGTTTTAAAGTGGTTTTGGTCCATAGCACCAGATGGGCATGCACCTACACATGTACCACATCCTTTACATAAAGCAACATTAACCTTAGCTTGTTCATTTTCAATGGTAATTGCAGTGTATGGACATAAGTCTACACAGACTTCACATGCACCACAAATATTTTCGTCTGTAGTAGCAATTATAGGTTCAATTTCTACTTCACCTTTAACCATTGGAATTGCAGCACGAGATGCGGCACCTGAACCTTGTGCAACAGCATCAGGAATATCTTTAGGACCTTGTGAAACACCAGCAAGGTATACACCATCTGTTAAAGTATCAACAGGCCTTAATTTTGGGTGAGCCTCCATTAAGAAACCATCAGCACTTTTAGATAAACCAATTGTTTGTCTTAATGTTTCAGAGCCTTCAGGAGGTACAAGACCAACACTTAAAACAACTAAATCATATTCATATTCAGTTACTTTACCAAGTAATGTGTCTTCAGACCTAACAGTTAAAGTTAAATCAGGGTTTTCGATGATTTCTGCAGGTCTTCCTCTTAAAAATTTAATTCCATATTTTTCTTGGGAATTTTTATAAAATTCTTCAAATCCTTTACCAAATGCTCTTATATCCATGTAGTATAATGTTACATCAGTATCTGCTTCGTGATCTATAATCAATTGAGCATTTTTCATTGAGTACATACAACAAACTCTTGAGCAGTATGGTTTACCAATTTGTTCATCTCTTGAACCAACACAGTGAATAAATGCAACACGTTTAGGCGTTTTATGATCAGATGGTTTTACAACATGCCCTTCAGTGGGTCCAGATGCATTAATCATCCTTTCAATTTCCATAGCTGTGATAACATTACTATATTGTCCGTAACCATATTCATATTTCTCTGTAGGGTCGTAAGGGTCGTAACCAGTAGCTACAATAATTGTTCCTACATCAATATCTAAAAATTCACTTTCTTGGTCATGTTTGACAGCTCCACGTTCACATACTTGATCACATAATTTACATTCAATACAGTAATCCTTATCAATAGTAGCACATAAAGGAACTGCTTGTGGGAAAGGAATGTAAGCTGCTTTAACCATACCAATACCTTCATCAAAATAATTAGGCATCTCGATAGGACAGACCTCTACACATGAGCCACAGCCAACACATGATTCATCATCTATGTATCTTGGTTTCTTTTCTACTTTTACTTGGAAATTTCCAATGTAACCATGTACTTCTCTGACTTCAGAGTAAGTTAAAAGTTCTATATTCTCGTGCTTACCTACATCCACCATTTTTGGAGCAAGAATACACATTGAACAATCCAATGTTGGGAATGTTTTATCTAGCTGTCCCATTCTTCCACCAATAGTAGGGTTTTTCTCGATCATATAGGTTTTAAATCCCATATCAGCTAAATCAAGAGCAGTCTGAATACCAGCTACTCCTCCACCAATAACCATTGCTTTATTATTTACAGATACTTTAGAAGCTTCTAATGGTTCAAGTAATCTTGCTTTTGCAATAGCCATTCTTGTTAAATCTTTTGCTTTATTGGTAGCTTCTTCAGGTTCGCCCATATGCACCCAAGAATCTTGTTCTCTTAAATTAGCAAATTCAAATAAAAATTGGTTTAACCCTGCTTCTCTAACACATCTTCTAAATGTTGCTTCGTGAAGTCTTGGAGAACAAGCTGCAACAACAATCCTATTTAAGTTGTACTCTTTAATATCTTCTTGAATTGCTTGTTGTCCTGGATCTGAACAATAATATTTATAATTTTTTGCTATAACTACATTTGGTAGAGTTTTTGCATAATCAGCAACAGCAGGGACATCAACAACCCCTCCGATGTTTACACCACAGTGGCAAACATAAACTCCAATTCTTGGTTCTTCGTTTGATACATCTCTTTCTTCTGTCATTAAATCACCTTGTACAAGTTGTGATAATATCTAAAATTTTTATAAAAATTAAAATATTAGATAGTGTTATATCTGCCACAATAATATATAAACATTTCTATATGGTTATTAGAGTAAACTATATATATGATAAAATCTTGTTCATGTTTTTTATTAGTGCTATCATAGTTTTTTAAATTATAGTCCTTGAAATAATTTTTTTTAAGTATGTGTATTTATAAAGCCAGTTTTTAACAAGTGATTTTAAATTCGCATAAAAAATGGAAAATACTTTGAAAAATATGGACGATTAAATGATTTTCATCTTCATACATACAATAATCGATAAATTTTAAAAAATATTAATTAAAAATAATTTACTTCTTTATTAAATAATTTAAAATTAATTATATTAAAAAACATCTTTATTCAATAAAACAAAAAATCTAAAATAAAATAATACTATATTTATTTAAAAAATCCATTACTTAGAAAAATTATTTCAAAGACCACAATTCTCTAATTAATTTCTTTGAAAGATTAGGAACTATTTTAAAAATTACTCTTCCAGCAGACTTTGAAACCATTGAAATAATCTGTGGATTATCCTTTTCATAAGTCCATCTACCTCTTAGTCCCGATCATCTTTTTCGTGGAGGATCTTCTATTGAATACTTTTTTAACTCCTTTGCTTCCAGCAGAAATATACATTTCACAAAACCCAATATTTCCAGTTAATTATGGAGGTTCATAGTTATTTTAAGATTAAATCTTATTAAATTAGCAATACAAGTAATAGTCTTATGTGAATATTATAATATTTCATATAATACATCCACTTTTGCAATGATAAGTATATACATGAGCAACAATTTATTTATGAAGTAATCATGTAATACCACCTCTCCTAAAAAAAACACTTTCTACAATTGTTCTTTTAAATCCTTCAAGGTTAAAACATTAGGTAAGTGATTTGCAAGCATTCTATGAACAAGAGTTGTGTAGAAATTGTTCTGTGTGAAAACATTTTCTGCAGTATCATCTACCTGCAAACTTCCATCAAAAAGCAATAT
>JAITGU010000061.1 GCA_031280375.1 Candidatus Methanovirga procula
GATTATTTATTAATATTTTTTTTATTTTTAAAGTAAAATTTTTAAGTTTTTTAATTTTTTAGTATTTAGGTTTTAAAACTTTTAATTTCCTTTGCAGAGCTTTATTCATTTTAAATAGATAGAGAGAGAGAGAGAGAGAGAGAGAGAGTTTATGATAAATAAATAATTTTTATTCATTTTTTAATTAAATAAGAAGATTTTAACAAGTTTCTAATTACAAAATAAAACCAACATATTTATATATAACTTGTTTACTAATACCATAATAGAACATTATTTAATAATAATGCTCCATCAAATGAAAACATATCAACTACAAATACCAATAATGATATATATCAATATTATAATATTCAATTTAATAACGGAAACCTTAATAAACTAAAAACTGAGGGTACTGATATTACTATCATATCCACATTTTATTAACAAGAAACCGTTACTAATAGACTAATAGAATGTTATACCCTTAAATACCGCATTATCATCATTGTACTGTTTTGTAGTCTAAAAAAATGTTTGATTTTGATTGTAAAAAATAAAAAGGAGGTGAATACAAAATGATGAAAAAAATTTCTGCAATATCATTAATACTCCTCTTATTAGGATGTTCAGTAAGTGCAGTATCTGCTAGACATTATTCAAATATCTATGCTCATGAGTGTAAGGGAAATTTACTAATGTGCAATGGTGATAATCAGCAAACTTGGAATTGGGACTTTAATTGCAATGGCAATGGTGGTTATGCATACATTTGGACGGAGGGTTATAGAAAAGTAGACATAAATCCTTTAGGATGGAATAACCCACATACATATCAAGGTTGGAATTATTTCCCTGATAATCTTAATATGAGGTATAATGGACAGGGCGGTATAGATTTATATTAAATATTTTATAGACTCATGCACTCGACTGTTACAAAATTTGCAACATCTTAGGTGCATGAGTCATATTTTAATAAAAAATTAAACAAATTCATATAAAAAAATTTATTACAGAGAGTTTCTATAAACTCAATATCTTAAAATTTTTGATTTTTAATTTTCTAATTTGGACTTTAAATCCAAAACAAAGAACTTTTAGTAAATATTAAATTTATCGATATTAAGAAAGTTAGGTTAATAGAAGCTCTCTAAAAAAAATGGTTTGATCATGTCGTTTAAAAAGTTTATTTTAAAAAGTATAGTTAGAAAAAAATCTAAATTTGTATATCAATTAATAGGTATAACAATACCTATCTTCGTAATTCTTTTTTTTGCTATTAGTATGCAAACAACTCAAGATTTGGGTAGAAATTCTCTGCCTATTTATGATATAGATATAGTGGGAGTTCCTGGTATCAATCAGGAATCTTTACCCATAAATGAAGATTTAGTGGATAAAATAAAAAAGGATAAATGTGTTGATAAAGTAGCTGGAATAATTAATGGATATATAAACATTAATGGGGTTAATTGTAAGGTAATTGGTGTTAATTCATCAGATGCAGATTTTTTGAGAATAAAACTTGCTACTGGTAGAAAATTTAATAATGATAAAAAAGAAATAATATTATCTAATGAAACTGCTGAAATGTTAAATAAAACTGTTGGCGATTATGTTTCTCTTAGTAATGGAGAGTATAATGTTGTTGGAGTAACTATTAAAACTGGGAAAAGTGGTTACTTTAATGAGTCTTATATTTCCTTAAAAAATATTCAAGGGTTAAATATATTCACAAGAGAAAATGTAAGCATGCCTTATCAGGGTCATGTTGAAACAATTCATATTAATATTAAAACAAATGAGAATAATAGTAAAATTGTAGAAGATTTAAAAAATCAATATAATAATGAAAGTATTATTGTTATGGGAGATACCCCCGAGAATGTAGAAATGAGAAAGAATGTAGAGATTGAAAATAAAATAATATTTATTTTAGTTCCAACAATAATAGGGATTTTATTAACTTTAATGATCATGATGAAATCAGTTGGTGATAGGACAGGAGAAATTAGTGTTTTAAAAGCTATTGGTTGGAAGTCAAGAAGAATTTTCATGATGATACTGAGTGAAACATTCATACTATCAATACTCTCTTTTATTTTTGCTTCAATAATTGCAATTTTAGTAACTTTTTACACATGGTTATACAATCCAATATATATTATAACTTTTTACACATTCATACAAACATTATCATTTTCAACATTTTTACAAACATTCTTGATAGTTCTTGCAATGGCTTTGTTAGGCTCTTTATTACCTGCCATTAAAGCAAGCAGATTATCCCCAGATGAATCTGTGAGAAAATAAATAATAGTAAAAAAGGTGATTTTCATGGTGAATATTGTAGAAATTAAAAATTTAACAAAATTTTATGAAAAAGGTACTGTTAAGGCATTGAATGGTGTTGATTTAACTATTGAACAGGGTGAGTTTGTGGCTATTACTGGTTCGTCTGGTTCTGGTAAGTCAACACTACTGAATATGATTGGTGCATTGGATAGAGCAGATGAGGGTAAAATCGTTGTGGATGGTCATGATCTTTTATCAGAGAAAGATTTAAGTAGTTTTCGTTCACAAACTATTGGATTTGTTTTTCAGTTGGATAATCTTCTTCCAATGCTATCTTCCATTGAAAATATTGAACTTCCTGCTTATGAATCCAAAATTTCATCGTCTGAAATGAGAAAAAAAGGATTAAAGTTGTTGGAAAGTGTTGGTTTAGGAGACAAATCCAATTTTTCTCCTGTGAAATTATCTGGTGGTGAAAGACAGAGAATAGCTGTTGCACGAGCTCTTATTAATTCTCCTTCAATTATTC
>JAITGU010000153.1 GCA_031280375.1 Candidatus Methanovirga procula
GTTAACATGATATTAATTAATATCCTTTCTCCTATTTAAATATTATGCCAATATAACATTTTTTAGATTTATTTTTACATCGGCATCACCATGCCACCCACTGAATTTTTTACAATGTCTTATAATTTAAATAATTTAAAACATACATATGTATAAAACAGATCTCTTGTATAAGCATAATATCCTTTAAATCCAATTTATTCTTTTAAGAACTTGAAAATTCTTCAATCACTGAAAAATCGAAGATTACTGAAAAATCGAAGATTTTCATAATTACAAAAATTAAAAATTTTTGGTAATTTTCATAATTACAAATTTTTAACATTATTTTCAATTTTTTTTGAGCTAATTCATTCTTGAAAAGTTTTGGAACCAATAAACTTTAAGTACTTTGCTAAACAATATCCATATAAAAGTCTTTTATTATCTGGATTTAACAGGATTTTCATTTTTTAATCACTAATAAATGTATAAATCATATTATGTTTACATCTTTTGGTTTTAAAGACCCCTAAAATTAAAAATATGTTAAATTATTCATACTTTTTACTATGGTATCATACTCAATGGTCATTCATTGAGAATACACCATCAAAAAGACCATGAATCGTTCATGAATATTCAAACACATTGATATATATTACATACTATATTATAAAGTCATACAACTAATTGTCTTAACAATAGTTATGTGAAATATGAATTATACTTAAATCAATGACTTTAACAGCTATGTCTGTTATACAAGTGGGAAATGGTTTGAGACTTAATATTGTGATTAAATGAAATATAAAACTATGAATAAAACAGGAGATGAACTTTCCATATTAGGTTATGGGTGTATGCGATATCCTCGCAAAAATGGAATGATAGACTTTGAAGAAACTAAAAATCAGGTAATAACAGCTATTGAAAATGGAGTTAATTACTTTGACACTGCTTACATATATCCTCAAAGTGAAGAAGTCTTAGGAAAGATTTTATCTGATGGTTATAGAGAAAAGGTTAAAATAGCTACAAAGTCTCATATTTCAAGAGTTAAGAATATTGAGGATATGACTAAAATCTTTCAAAAACAATTAAAAAGACTTCAAACAGATTATATTGATTATTATCTTTTACATGATGTTACTTTAGAAGATTGGGAGAATTTTAAGGATATGGGTGTTTTATATTTTATTAAAAATGAAAAAGAGAATGGAAAAATAAGACATTTTGGGTTTTCGTTTCATGGAAACCTTGTTAACTTTAAAAAGATTGTTGATGATTATGATTGGGATATGATTATGATACAGTACAATTATATTGATGAAAATTATCAGGTTGGAAAAGAGGGATTAGACTATGCCACATCAAAAAATGTTGGGATTATGATTATGGAGCCACTTAGAGGTGGAATGTTGATTAATAAGTTATCAAAGGAAAGTAAAAAGTTAATTGAAGATTTTCCTATTAAAAGAAGTCCTGCAGAATGGGCTCTGCGATGGCTGTGGAATGATGAAAATATTGATGTTGTAATATCTGGAATGAATAAATATGAAGATATTATGGAAAATATAGCTATTGCCTCAGATGTTGAACCTAATTCTTTAAATGAAGATGAGATTAGTCTTATTGGTAAATTGAAGAATAATTTTAGGGATAAAATAGCTGTTGATTGTACTGGCTGTGGATATTGTCTTCCTTGTCCACATGGAGTAGACATTCCCTTATCCTTTTCATTTTTCAATGATAAAGTACTTTTTGGAGGATTTTATCATCCTGTATTCTATTTGATGAAAACAAGTGAAAATAAGTCTTATGCATCTGCTTGTCTTAAGTGTGGTGTTTGCGAAAGGAAATGTCCTCAAGATATTCGGATTATGAAAGAGTTAGATAATGTTAAGTCTAAATTGGAAACATTTCGTTATAAATTCCTTTATAGAATAGCTAAACTTATGTTTCGTAGATAATTAAATGTTTAGAAGAATCTATTAATAATAAGTTGAGAGCGGACTTGAGGGGATTTGAACCCCCGACCGTATGATTAGGAGTCATACGCCCTTCCAGACTAGGCCACAAGCCCATTTTTATAATATTTATTAATTTTAATATTTATTAAATTATTTATAAATACTTTTTAAGTTTATTATTATAAATCTTTTTATTATTCTTAAAGAAGATTTAGTTTATAAAATAATTTTTATTTAATGTTCTGAGTTCAATATAAATATAATAAAAACTAAAATTTAATATATAATATTTTATTAGTAAATTATTAAATATAACAATAAAATAATATTTTTATATTAATTAATCGAATTGTGAATTCAGATTAAGGTGTTTTGCAATGTTTAAAGCTGAATTAAACGATCCAAATATATTGAAGACAAGTTTTGAAGCTATTTCATCCATTGTTGATGAAGTACAGATTCAAACTAATGCGGAAGGTCTTAAGTTAGATGCATTAGACCGTGGACATGTGACATTCATTCATTTAGAACTAAAATCAAGTGTATTTGATGAATTTGTTTGTGATAAAGATGAAAAAATTAATGTTGATACTGATGAATTAATGAAAGTTTTAAGACGTTCTAAGAGTGATGATAGAGTTTTAATGTCTCTTGATGAAGGCAATCTTATTTTAGTATTTGTTGGTGCAGCAAAACGTAGGTTTAAAATTAGACTTATAGATATTGAAGATGAACCACCTACTCCACCTGAAGTAGAATATCCAACAGAGTTTGAAATACCATTTTCTTTATTGAAAGACTCTATTGCTGATGTTGACATATTCTCTGATAAAATATCTTTCAGTGTGGATAATGAAAAATTTAAAATATCTGCTGATGGTGAGTTTGGAGATGCGAAAATTGAATATATTCATGGGGAAAAAGTGAATGAATCTGCTAAATCGACTTATTCTTTAGATAAAATACGTGAAATGCTTAAAGCAGATAAATTTTCTGATATAACCAGCATTAAACTTGGAAATAGTATGCCTTTAACTCTTAAGCTTAAAATGGTCACTGAAGATGGAGAGTTAAGCTTTTTACTTGCTCCAAGAATGGAAGACGAAGATTAAACATTTAAATTTTTTATTTAATCTTTTAAAGATTAAATAGCTATTTTTCTTTTAAATTTAACACATTTTTTTCTATGAGGCATTAAATTGGAGGATTTTTTTCAGGGACTAAGAGCAATTCAAAAAAAAGAACGTGGAAATAGCTCCTTATCAAGAGTAGGAAATGATTTTTATAAGAAAGTAAGGAAATTCATCGATGATTTGAAAGATAGTGTTGCTGATGATCCTTTTTCAGAAGAAAATCATATGTTTAAGAGATCCATAGTGGTAATCACTGAAATCTATGAAAAGAGAGAGCATAAAATTGCTAATATTGCTATAATGAATATTCATCGTTCATACCATCTTTTTTCAGGAAAACCTCAATTTGACTTTTTAGATACAACTCCTCTTAATTTAACTTCTGAAGAAGAAAAATTATACTTTTCAATAATTGAAACCTTAAAAGTTCAT
Organism: Candidatus Methanovirga procula; assembly: GCA_031280375.1. Taxonomy (GTDB): domain Archaea; phylum Methanobacteriota; class Methanobacteria; order Methanobacteriales; family Methanobacteriaceae; genus Methanovirga; species Methanovirga procula. The sequence goes on from JAITGU010000153.1 coordinate 3,518, forward strand.
CGTGAAAGAATATCCACTGATCTAATCAAGGGGAATATAGAACTTGATAGTTTGATAGATTCAGATTTAGTAGATTCAGATATTCCAGAGAATAACAAAGAGGAAGATAATAATCATAATGAGATTTCATCAGAACTTGAAAAAATTAAAAATGCTAAAGTAATTGAAGAAAAAAGAGAAAATATTAATAGTCAGATATTAAAATCAAAAGTTGATAATTTAACCAATAATGAAGATTTACAATCTTCTTCAAATGATATTAAAGACAGTAATGATTCAATATCTAAAAATAATGATCAAATAGTTGACAATGGATTAAATACTAATTCCACAAAAATTGAAGATCCTAAAAACGATTCAGGAAATAAAGATGTTTTTAATGAACAGAAATTTAATGAAGATGAAGATTTTTCTGTTTTGCATGATGAAGAAAGGTTTCCCAATAATCCTAAAACGCATAAGATTGATGATCCTGTTGTTATTGGAACAGTACTTTTCTTTGATAGTATGCCTTCTATTGTAGGTATTGATAGTAAAATATATGGTCCTTTTTATCCTCAAGATGTTGCAACGATCCCAATGCTAAATGCAGAAATCATTGTTAAAAATAGAAAAGGAAGATTTCTTAAAATTTAGCGGTATATTGAATTTTGGATGATATTTTATATTGTTGTTATCTCTGCTTTTAGATATTGTTTATATTTTGTATTATTCTTTTTTATCTATATTTTGTGGTTTATAACAATCATCAAAATTTTTAATAGAGTTATTTTTTTATTAATTTATAATTATTTAAGATATTTAAGTTTATTAAGGTCCGATGAATCAGATAGAATATCGATTGATGCAATATTCTGTTTTTTTAGAAGATTTCAATGTTCATTGAAATTTTTTTAGTTGCTCATAGTTATAGTTGCTCATAGTTATAATATGTTTATACATGACTAAAATTTATTAATAGTACTATAGGAAGCCTTACACTATATGTGCATTAAAACTTGGAAATATTATAGAATAGTGTTAGAGCAGCAAAAGTTTTTGAAGTTCTCTCATTAGTTTGCAATTATGGGTTCCAAAAATTTCATATGGATGATATTGTATTTTCATGTATAGCAATGCTTATTGACATAGGTTTAGGAATAAAATAGTATTTTTAGAATAATTTTTGTTTAATCTTTGTAATTATAATATTGAATTTTAATTATTTCATAAAACTGTACATAATTATTGTCTGTTTTTATATAAATTATTAAACATTAATATGTACAAAGATTTCATTGAAAAATTTTTTAATAATAATCTATATGAACTGTTTTGTTCAATTAAAACCAAGATTGTACAACAATTCTATTTAATTAAATTCTATTTAATTAAAAATATATATTATAAGAAAATATATATAGCTTAAATAGTTAATTATATTAAATACTCGTTCTTAATTTTTATTATCAACATATAGATTTATTATTAATATAAAATTTTGAGAAATATATATAAGTAGATAATGATAAAATAAATAATTAGGATATATAAGAATAATATTAGAAATAGATGTAGTATTATAGAGAGTTTCTATAAACTCAATATCTTAAAATTTTAGATTTTTAAATTTTCTAATTTGGGCTTTAAATCTAAAACAAAGAACTTTTAGTAAATATTAAATTTATCGATATTAACAGAGTTAGGTTAATAGAAGCTCTCTATAGATATAATATTATTAAAATATTTATTAAAAATGGATAATGATGTTGTATTATAGCTAATTTTTAATCATGGTGATAGTTTGGATAAAGTTGTTCTTGCTTTTAGTGGAGGTTTAGACACAACAGTTTGTGTTAAGTTGTTGGAAGAAAAATATAATTTAGATGTTATAACTGCTTGTGTTGATGTTGGTCAGCCAAAGGAAGAGATTGAAAAAGCTAAAAATGTAGCTGAGAGTATTGGAGTTTTTAAGCATTACAGTATAGATGCAAGGGAAGAATTTGCTGATGATTTCATTTCAAAGGGCATTAAGGCTAATGCTGTTTATGAAGGTTATCCTTTGAGCACGGCTCTTGCAAGACCTTTAATAGCTATGAAGATTATTGAATTAGCTGAAATGGAGGGTGTTACTGCGATTGCTCATGGTTGTACTGGAAAAGGAAATGATCAATTCAGATTTGAGAGTATTATACGGTCTATGTCTAATTTTAAAATAATAGCTCCTGTAAGAGAATTGAATTTAACAAGAACTGAAGAACAGGATTATGCAAGAAGTCATGGTATTCCTTTATCTCCAGAGGCTAAATTCAGTGTTGATGAAAATATTTGGGGTAGGTCTATTGAGGGAGATGTTATTGAAGATCCTAAGAATGAGGTTCCAGCTGAGGCTTATCTTTGGGTGAAGTCAGTTGAAGAGGCAAATAGTGTTCCTGAAAAGATTAGTATTGATTTTGAGTCTGGAATTCCAATAGCTATTAATGATGAGAAAATGTCTTTAATTGATTTAATAGCTAAGGCTAATAAAATAGCTGGTAGTAATGGAATTGGGAAGATAGACATTATTGAAGATCGTATGGTTGGTCTTAAGAGCCGTGAGGTTTATGAGGTTCCTGGTGCAACTCTTCTTATTGAGGCTCATAGAGGTTTGGAGGGGCTTGTGTTTACTAAGGATGAGTTAAAATTTATAGATTATATTTCTCCTTTATATTCTGATCTTGTTTATAATGCTTTATGGCATGAACCACTTAGAGAAGATTTAGATAAAAGCATTGATTTTATGCAAAGGAGAGTCAATGGAAGAGTAGTTTTAAATCTTTTTAAAGGCCATATAACTATTTTAAGCAGAGAATCTAAATTTAGTTTACATGATATTGAACAGATAAGTTTTGAGGATAAGGAGAATGATCAAAGGGAAATTGAGGGTATGATTAAGCATCATGGTATCCAGGCATCTATTTATCAGAAACAGAATCATTAATTGGGAATTTTTCTATGTTTTGTTTTGAGGATGTTATAGGTTCAGATATTTTATTCTCTGATTCTGGAGGTTTTGTTAGTGCAAACTACTATCTTTTCAAGCACATTCCAAAAACACCTTTTTCAAGATATATTTTAGGGGAAGCTGTTAAGGGAACATCAATTTTCAAGTTTGGTTCTGGAGATTTGAAGTTAATGTTGGTTTCAGGGGTTCATGGTAATGAAATTCCTCCTCAAATAGCTTCTTTGCTGTTAATGGAGAAATTACTTAATAATAATAATAATTTAAATGGAACGGTTTATTTTATTCCTTTCTTATCTCCTAAATCCACTATGCAAAATGTTCGTTGGTTTAATAACAATGATTTAAACAGGTCTTCAGCTATTCTTGGTTCATTAACTAACAAAGTTTTGAGGAAGGCTCATGAACTTAATATTGATTCTCTTGCTGATTTTCATTCAACATCGATTAACAGTAATCCTGGAAGAGAGGGTATTTTTTGCAGTTTAAAACCATTATATGAGAGTTATGAGATTGGAACTTATATCTCCAAGAAAATAGGTTCTGAGGTTTTGTCTTTTGATGTGGCAGGTTCAGCATTTAAGGGAGCTTTAGAAGATGAGTGTAATTTGTCTAATATTCCTGCGGTAACTTGTGAAGTTTTATCTCCACATGGTTATACTAAAGAAGAAAGTTATTTAAGATCTTTGGAGCAGATGGAAGCTTTTTTATCCTATTTTAATGTTTTATAGCAGGATTAATATTTGTTTTTTAAGGATTCTTTTATGTATTTTTCTATGTGCTTATCGTAGTTAGGATTGTATTGGCTCTTTAAGGAACCTAGTCTATTTTTATCTGTAAATGTTCCTTTTAGTTCTCTTCCAGTCCATTTAATTTCTTCTTCTGTTCTTTTGCCATATTTTGTTCCAAATATTTTAAACAAGGGGAATTTGGTTATTCCATTTGCTCCGCTTAGGATTAGAATTCCAATGTTGGCTAAGTTGTCTATCCATGTACCACATATTATTTCAATTTTAGGAAAATTTATTCTTATGGTTGAGACAACCCAACTGTAGTATATTGATGATGGTGGTGAGGATTCTCCAAATTCTGTTTCTTTATGAGGATTAAGTGAATAAAAAATAATTCTATCTATATCATATTTTTTTATATATTTAGTAAGGTAATTTATATCTTCCAAGGTTTCTCCTAGGCCTAAAATTATTGTAATAGCTTTTTTAAATCCTAAATCTTTGGCATCAGTTAACATATTACTAATATCTTCTAAGGGTTTACTTGGGCATATACGTTTATGAAGTTCAGGATTTACAACTTCAACTGATCCTGTAATTCCTATAATTTCCTTACCATATTCTTTCAAGTCTTTGCTTATACCAACATTTAACCAAGTGCCTTTTTTAGTTATTTCATATATTTTTTTAGAAATATTTTTAATTTCTTCAGTTGAAAAACTACTGTATCCAGCAGATAAGAATTCTATATTCCATCCTAAGCGAGTACATAGCTCAACTTCTGCTAAAATGCCATTCACATTTCGTCTTGCTTTTTCAGGATTATTAATTCTTTTTTTCTCAGCAGCCATGTAACAAAAACTACAATCTCCTTTTTCACACCACCAAGAGATTAATAATGCTCTTTCTAAGGTTATTATATTAGAATGGTTTTTTTTGGTAATTTCATTAGCTTTAATTACTAAATCTAAGACTTTATTATTTTTTATCTTATTAATACAGTTCATTTTATCCTTAATTTATTATTTAAATTTAATTATTTTTTTAAATTTTAACTATATGTTTTTAAAATTCATAAATATTATATAAATATGATTTTGGTTGATTTACAACAAATTATATATATTTAAAAAATATTATAAATAGTGTATTGTTGTAAAAAATTATGTTTAGGATTTAATTAAATAATTTCAATTAAAAAAAAACATTATTGTAGTCGGCTTTTTATGGTAACTTGTAGATATTGTGGTCAAAAAAGTAGAACTGGCGATTTAAGATGTTCTAATTGTGGTAAACCGTTGAGTTTATTAGCTAATGACCCATCAGATTCAATATTTGAGAAAGACTTAGGTCAAATCCATGAAGATCATTTTCAGGAAGAAAATGTCAGAAAAGGTTCTATTAAGTGGAAATATACTAATCCAGAACATAATAATTCAACTAACAAGATTAATAATCAAAATAGAGGATATGAACCTTATTTTAATGATTTAAGCCCTAGTCAAAGTCATCCAGATTATTATGAGCATGATGATGATTTTTATAGAAATAAATTTAATGAGAATATTGGACAATACAGATCTAATTTAGATAGAAATTATGATGGAAAATCTGAGGTTATAGGGTTTTTTATAGAGTGGGATGTAATTGTAGCATCTTCTTTTATTGTTATAATTTTAACAGCTGTTTTTAATAGAATATTTCCACTACTAAGTTATGTTTTGGCTTTATTAATTTCGTTGATGTATGTATTAACAACTACCAAAAATAAGAATACATTAATATTGGCTATTCCCCTATCTTTCATTACAACATCTGCAATTTCAGCTTTTTTAAGTTTATAGTTGAATTTTAATTTTCAATTATGTACTATGTTTTTTAAAGATTAGATCATTAATTTTTGAAAATTAATTTTATCAAAACCTTTATATATATCAAAACCTTTATATATTATTATGTTCAATATTATATTATATTGTACTATTTGCATTATATTTTAAAGTTTATCATTGTTCAATAGTTTATATTGTTTAATTTGATAATATTATTTAATCATTTATAAATAGATTTATATATTATTAATTATTAATAGTATAATACATATTAAAATATAAACTTATCATAAGATATAAACTTAATATACTAATTTTAAATGCCCATGCCGTCGTAGCTCAGTAGGTAGAGCGTTCGGCTGTTAACCGATTGGTCACAGGTTCGAGCCCTGTCGACGGCGTTTAAAATAGGGCCCATAGCTTAGCCAGGTAAAGCGTCCGGCTCATAACCGGGAGGCCATGGGTTCGAACCCCATTGGGCCCATGAATTTTAAAGTTCTAACTTTATTTCAAAATTCTGAGCTATTAAAATTGGTTGTGAATCTTTTGTTGTTTAATTTAATATAAATTTTATTATTTAAAACTATAACTGCTTTAAATTGATAGCTATTTGTAAATCCATGCTCTGGTGGTGTAGTCCGGCCAATCATTTCGGCCTTTCGAGCCGAAGACTCGGGTTCGAATCCCGGCCAGAGCATTTAATCTTTTATAATACTTTTGGAATTTGAAAATTAAGTCCACCTTTAATCGAAGCGGGGGTGCCCGAGCTGGTCAAAGGGGACAGGCTTAGGACCTGTTGACACAGGTCTACCAGGGTTCGAATCCCTGCTCCCGCATTAAAATTCCAAGAGGAATTTACTAAAAGTTTAAAGTCTTAGATTTAAGTCTTTTTTAGGTTTAAATTTTTTTTGTTTATTATTTTAATCTTTTTAAAATAATTGACTTTTAAATTTGGATGTTCCTATTTCTAAGAATGTTCATTTTAAGATTATTTTTGTTAAGATTGTTGATTTAAATTGTAAGATTATTTCCTTTAATTCTTTGCTTAAGAGTACTGGTTTTAAATATTTGTTTAAAGATTAAACTATCTTAACTGATTATTTGCCTTAAGGTTATTTTTCATAATTGCCGGGGTAGGGTAGTTTGGTCATCCTACGGGACTGTGGATCCTGTGACTCGGGTTCGAATCTCGGCTCCGGCCCCATTTTATAAAAAAATCATATTTTATAAATTTTAATTGAATGCTATAATAAAAACATTTATATAATGTCTTAAACAAAACTTAGAGTATAATTAAATAAAACTATTAAAATTTGTTTTTTAGTTTTAATAAGTAAATTACTTAGTTTTCTGAGTAGATTAAATTATTTGGAAGTTGAATAAGTTATAAAATAAATTAATTCGTTTAGCAGGGTGGGGTAGTCTGGTGATCCCGCGGGGCTCATAACCCCGAGAGCCTTAGTTCAAATCTAAGCCCTGCTATCTATTTTTATTCGTTTATTTAATATTCACAGCTTTATTCAATATTTTATGTTAAATTAGATAATATTTAGTAGATTGAACATTAATGATATTTTTGAGATAGTTTTTCTCTAAAGTTAATACTTTAGACTTTTAAGTTTTGAAATTGGGAGATTTATGACTTCAATGACTAAATCTAATTCCATTCCTTAAAAGATTAATAACTATCTCTAACTTATCTTTTTTTATTTATTCTATCTTACTTTTTCTTATTCATTTTATATTATTTTTTCTTCTCTGTTGGTCAGTGTACTTTTGAATTCCATTCACTGTATATTCAATAAATATCTATATGATACTTTACTGAACTTTACTACTACCAAACTTTATTACACCATATATTTTTATTAAAATTTTTAAAACGGAGAATAGCGGAAACTTTGTTTCCTAAGTTTCTCGCTTTGCTCGAAACAACGGAGACTTCGTCTCCTAAGTTTCTCATTTCATTCGAAACCAAAGATTTCATAAGTTGTATTCGACAACAAAAGTTTAATATTTCTTTAAATTAAAAATTAGATAATTTTAGGAATAATTTTTTAATAAAAATTTTTAATAATATTTCATTAAAATATGTTTGGTTTATTGAAAGTAAAATTGCACAACAAAATGTTTATAAAATATTTTATATTTTTAATAGTTTATTAAATATTTTTATTTTTGATTATAAAATAATTCTAAATATTGTTTTTAAAAAATAAGAATTATAAATTTATGAAATTTAATTTAAAGAAAAATATTAGTGATTTAATTTTGTAGAAAATAATCTCAGGAATTATAGTTTTTCTGTTAACTTTTTTCAAAACATTTATATGTGGGTTAAAATATATTATTACACATGACAATAATTAGCAATGAACCTAAAGTCCATATAGAAGATCATTTATTGATTTCTGATATTGATGAGTTAATGAGTGAATGTAATATTTATATTAGGCTATATGAACGATTATTAGCAATAAAAATGTTGAAAAAAGGATTATCAATTGATGAAACGGCCGATTTTGTTAATGTAAGTCCTAGAACTGTTTATAATTGGCTTAA